>JBLGEO010000001.1:0-8490 GCA_047445235.1 Candidatus Dojkabacteria bacterium
ATTTTTTTCATAAATAATAATGTCATCCTGAACTTGTTTCAGGATCTCAAATATATTTACTCATATCCTCCAATTGTGCATTAATTGTTTTAACCAGATTCCATTTCCATTCTTTATGCCATCTTTTAAGTTGTTTCTCTCTACCAATTGCATCGTTGATATTTATGTATCTTTCAAAATAAATAAGTTTGATAGCATTATATTTATATACAAATGAATTATTTTTATTACTAGTATGCTGAATTAATCTAAGTTTTAGATTATTTGTAACTCCTATGTAAAGGACAGTATTCTTTAAATTGGTAAGTATATAGGTAAAGTATTCCTTCATTGCTTTAAAATCTGGGATCCTGAAACACGCTGCGCTGTTCAGGATGACGGTGAGGGAGATTATCACTGAAATGAGTGAATTAAACATTGTAATCTAATACAATTATCTAATTCACTCATTACCTCATTCTCTAATTTGTATCTACTTTCCTACAAAAAACTTTAAATCAACACAAACTGCTCTCTTCTCGTTTAATAGTACTGGGTTCAAATCTATACTAGAAATTTCTGGATAATAAATTACTAATTTTTGTATAGCTTCTACTGCATCTACTAGTGCTTTTTCATTTAATTTTGCTAGCCCTCTTGCACCATTAATTATTTTGTAAATTTTAGTGGATTTTAAAGCTTCTAATATTTCAAGCTCAGATGATGGCACTAAAGAAAATGCAACATCATGATAAATTTCTGTATAAATCCCACCTGTACCAAATGTCATTAAATGACCAAAACCACCTTTTCTTCCAGTATAAACGTTTGCACCACCATCTCTTTTAACACCAATTAAGATCTCTTTTGCTCCTGTAATTTGTTCTTGCAGTATTAAGTTAGGTGCTTTTATCTTCATTTCTTTTTGAATCAATTCTACAAGTTCCGTATAAGCAGCAGCTAACTCTTTATCTGTTTTAATATTTAAATAAATAGCTTTTTTATCTGTCTTATGTGCAATAACATCTGCTGGAGTTTTTAAAACAACGGGATAATGTTTTTTTGCAAATTCGCTAAACTTTTCTAAAGTATCGGGACTTGCTTTCATTGTTAGATACTGTGGTAAATCTAAACCAATTTCCTCTGCAATTTTTGAGGTTAATTCTTCACTTAAAGCTGTCTCAGACTTTCCATCATTAGACTCGTAAGCTGCAATTACTTCAGTTCTATATTTTCCTTTCTCTAAATTTTGGTCAATAAGATCATTAAATAAATTCCTACCTTTTTTTAATGACTCTTTAAATTCGCCGTACTTTTCCATTGCTGCAATTACATCCACAGCTTGATCAATATCATTGAATGCTGGAATCTTCTCGTCGTAGAGTCTCTGTAGACCGAAATTAACATACTTTCCTCCTAGGAAGACAGCGAAGATTGGTTTGTTCGCAAGTTTAGAACTATTTATTATTAACTTTGCAGTATCTTCAATTTGAGTAACTAACTGTGGGGTAAGCACTACAAGAATAATATCAACTTGATCGTCTTTCATTAAAATATCAATCGGAGCTTTATATCTTTCTGCCAAAGCGTCTCCAATAACATCTATTGGATTATGCAAACTTGCGTTTGGTGGTAGAATAGCCTTCATTGCTTTCATGGTTTCTTCAGAAATCTCTGCCATCTGTAAACCTTTTTTTACTACTTCATCTGTTGCAATAATTCCTGGACCACCAGCATTTGTAACTATTGCAACTCTTTTACCAGTTGGTATTTTAGACCAAGAAAAACCCATCATCATATTAAACATTTGGTTAACGTCTTTAGCAACAGTAATTCCCGCTTGTCTCATTGCAGTTTGAAAAACTTCTGAAGAACCTGCTAGAGAACCAGTGTGAGATGATATTGCTCTTTTTGCCTGAATACTTTCACCTGGCTTCAAAATAATAAAAGGTTTTTTTGCATCACTCTCTTTATATATTTCTACTAAATCTAAACCTGAATCTATTTCCTCTAAATAGCCACCAATAACTTTTACATGGTCATCTTCTAGCCAATCTTCAACTAAATCGTTTTCGTTTAAATCAATCTTATTTCCAAAAGAAACAAAATGTGAAAATCCTAAATTCTTATCTAAAGACATATCTAATATTGCAGTACAGAACGCTCCAGACTGTGAAAGAAAAGCAACATCTCCTTCTAACGGATGTGATGCTGCAAAAGAAAGATTTAATTTATTTTTTGGAACCATTTCACCAAGGCAGTTTGGTCCTAGAATTCTAATATTATATTTTCTAGCAATTGCAGCTAGTCTCTTTTCTAGTTCTTCACCCACAGGTCCAACTTCTTTGAATCCTGCAGAAATAACTATTGCAGATTTAACATTTTTTTTACCGCAATCTTCTAAAATTTCCGGAACTAAACCTGCTGGTATAACAATAACAGCACAATCAACATCTTCTTTAATATCAGAAACTTTGTGGTAACACTTGTAACCAAAAAGTTCATTATGTTTTGGGTTAACAGGATATATTTCACCTTTATATTTACCCTCAGTTAAGTTTGAAAGAATAACAGATCCTAATTTTGCTGGATCTTCGGAAACACCTACAATAGCTACGCTTTTAGGATTAAAAAGGAAACTTAGCTTCCCCATAGAAGTTTAATAATAGTTAAGTGCTAAATTAGTTTATCATGACCGCACAGCGGTTACCACCAATAGCTATAGATCGATAATAAATTTGGAAAAGTTACTTACTCAAAGCTCGAAGTACGAATGACGAAGCTCAAAAATGTTTCATTTGTATTCATGGATTTCTTTATTCGAATTTCGTGCTTAAAGATAAACTAAATAAATAGGTATACATTTATTTATGTAATATAATAATCGTAATTAATTTTATTTATGCTTTTTTTTAAATCTATTCTACCCGGAGTTTCTAGAGTTCTTTCTAGTACAAGTCCAGTAATCATCCTATTCGTTCTGAGCAAGTTTGCAAAAATTGAGGATCTAGGTCTTTTAAATTATTTCATTGCCTTAATTACTATTGTTGGAGTACTAACTGATTTTGGTTTACCAGAAGCAGTGCAGAAATTTGTTATTCAAGGGAAAGATAAAATTGAAAGAATATCTTTTACTATCCTTTCCGAAATTATTCTTGTATTAGTTGGAGGAATAATTTTCTTAATATTAGATTCAATAACTGGTTATGCAATATCATTTGGTTATAGCTGGCAATTCTTCCTAATTCTAATATTCTCTTCAAGCAATGTGTTTATTCTTATTTTCAATGGATTAAGAGATAATCTTAGAACAAGTCTTTACTATTCACTCTCGTCAGTATTGTTTATCTTCATTACATTCTTACTTTACTTCACACATACAACAGGAGTTATTAATGCTTTTTTATTTGGAAGAATAATTTCTTGGGCTGTTTTTACAGTTGTTCCTCTTATTACTTTGTTCTACAAACAGTTAATCGATTTCTCCAAAGCAAAGTTTGACTCTAGGTTTGCAAGGTTTGCAGTGAATGTTTTAATTTCAACCATGGCGTATGTAATTATGGGTCAATGGGATTCTATTTTAGTTACAAAATATGCAGGTAATTACGAAAATGGTATTTATAAATCTGTAAGCACGCTTGCAACAGTCCCAATAATTCTATCTGTAATACTTCAAACAAAGCTACTACCTGAGTTTAGTACATTAGTTCATGAACATAGAATGCAAGATCTAAAAAAAGCCCTATATAAGTATATAAAGCTTTTGACAATTTTTTGTTTTATTATTTTTCTTATAAGTATTCCTTTTGCCCAACTTGCATTAAGAGTAATTTACAATGATGAGATTGCCATTAATGGACTTCAGTACTTTTACCCAATCCTCGGAGGAGTTTTAATTTACATTATATCTTCTCCAATACTATCTGCTTTAATGGCCTTAGGGAAAGAACATCTTTATAGAAATGTAGCTGTAATCCAAGCTGGATCTTTTTTAATACTGTCAATGCTTCTTATTGGAAACTTTGGAATAACTGTTCTACCATTCCTTCTGCTATTCGCAGACATAGTATTTTTGTTCTTAAACGTTTGGAATTTGAGAGATACTTTAAGGCGTGAAGAACTAACAGTTTAACCCTGTTTTAATCTCATTAGTAACTTTGGCTCGTATCTTGGGTGTTGTAACTCGTCTGTATTTTTTCTGAACATATTTGTCCATTTAAATACAGAGTTTAAAATTACTTGTTTATATATGTATATAAAGTAAAGTGCCCAAAGAATATTACTTGCATCTATGTTTGCAACACTTGTAGATTCTTTAACATTTATAATAATAGAAGCTATTAGAACACCTACTAATAGTATTTGAGGTAATACATATAAAATGTAAATACCTTGCTTATTCTTTTTTCTAGTGACTTTATAGTTAGGTTTTCTATTTGGACCGTAAACAATTGTTAAAACTAAAGACTTTAATAATACTGGGAAGTTTCCAAGTAATGTTTGAGTACTCTTCATTACAGCTCCAATAGAGATATCTCCTCTTCCTGCTAAACACATTGTAAACACTATTACAGAAAGTATTTGTGTTATTTGTAATAAACCAAATTCAAAGTCTGTAAATCTAACTGGTAATATTCTAAATACTAATAAAACTGCAGGTAAAAATGCGTAAAAGTATGTACCTATTGAAAGCATATAGTTTATTGCAGACTCTGCAAAATGTAGTCTTTGTCTAAGGTTTAATCCTTTTTTATTTCCCCAAAAGAAGAATCTAAAAGAGTCCATAGCCCAAGTTCCTCTTTGTTTGTACATGTTTGGAATATCTTCTGGTGAAGTTTGACCAACTGCTCCTGTAATTGGCAGGTACATAGAATGCCATCCTTTTCTAAGAGCTTCTGCTCCAGATTGAAAGTCTTCTACTAAGTTCCATTCAGGAAATCCACCTATATCAAGTAATGCAGTTTTTTTCCAAACTAATCCAGATCCACAAGGAAATGCTGCGTTGGCTCCGTTTTTATAAAGCATTAAACTTTTAAAGAATACTTCTTCTTTATTTCCAAAAGGGTCTCCAGAAGAACTAATTAACTTTTTAACAGTTTGAACATATGCTAAAGATGAATCAGACATTAATTGTCCAACAGTATCTCTTAAGAACTCTTTAGAACCAACTAAGTCGTCTGCGTCTCTAGTTTCTATGTACTCAATATCTGGGTATTTATCTTGTATTAATCTAAATGCAGAGTTTAAATTTCCGGATTTAGCTTCTCCTTGTCTAAAAATAGATCCTTTTGTTGGAGGGTTATTGTATAAAATCTCTAATTTTGAATTTTCTGTAGCAACTTCGTAAACCATTCTAAGCATTTCTGGATTTCTAGAATCGTCAGAAACAACTATTAATAGTTTTTCGATTGGGTAATCTTGGTTAATTACAGATAAAACTGTACTTTTAACCATACTTACGGGTTCACTCCAAGTAGGAATAATTACAGCTACTTTTTGTTCATATCCTTCCTTTAAAACCTTTCTTCCTGGTACTTTAATAGTCCAGTTGTTAAATACGTAAAGTATAAAACATAAAAAAGCTATAAGTTGGAACCCTATGAATATAGAGCTAATTACTGGGTAATCTGAGTTGAAGCCTTTAACTATTGCATAGATGTAAATTAGCTGTGCAAAAATAGCCAATACTCCTATTAGTCTTGACTCTAGATTCTTTCTTCTTTTTTGATATACATTCTTATCCATATTTTATTAATTCCTAAAATCAAAAACTAAGTGTTTAGTTTTAGGTGTAAAGAATTATAAAAAGGGACTTCCCGGTCCGCCACAAGTGACGGACCGGATACTAACTAACTAATGAAGTCCTTCAAACCGATCAGGTTATTTCCACTGCTTACCGCAACCTGCGGTCAAGCGATCCATAATCCAGCCTCCCATGTCGGACAAGGATTGTGCATCCCAGACACCGACTGTAAGGCCTTTTTCGCCGCCAGTTCCCTGCATGGTGTAACCATCCAAAACGCGCCATTCAGCGTCCGTGTGTGCTTTATCCCCACTGGTTAATGGCATTCCAACCAGACCGAAGCCTTCGAGGTTTGACATAACTGGCAGGAACGCAAAGCGCGAATCATGAGCGTTGATGACCGAGACGGTGATTACCTTGTCTTGCATCCAGCCGCCGGTAGCGGTGTGGTATTGATCCTGAACCCAGCTAAGGGCATTACCCAAAGTGCGGTCAGCGCGATCAAGGGCAAACTCGTAACCCCAACCACCATTGGCATTAATCCAATCTACCAGCCGTTGTCCGCCAGCGCCCCGGAACAATTCACCGGTTTGGGGGTCATTGCAATCAGGGGTGGGAGTGAACGTCGGAGTGGCAGCGTTGCCCATTACGGCAAGCGGGGTGGGAGTAGCGGTGTTGTTCTGCGCGTTAACTTGCATCCCATTCGAGATACTAAGATGAATTGGAACGAGTGTCCAAGTCATGTAGCCCAGAATGAGCAACAATGTGACGATAGCGAGTGTACTCTTACGCATTATCTTATCCTTTTTGATTCGTTTTTCTTCTGCTTTTGCTGCTATTTCGGCCGAAGCCGATGCTCACTTATCCCCAGCTTATTGCTTGGGACCCAGCGCTGGTCGGCCCCAAAGGGTCGTACGCTGGAAGACAAGTCCGGTTGACTATTTCAACAAAAACCAGGTTGAATCTGGACAATAGTTTTTATCGTGGCTGCTGTACCCACTATCTCTTAAAGCCTGGTTATAAAAACCATATTATCTTGTTCCTTGAATCTATGGAGACATAGAGACTAGGCATTGCCTTACTTCTAAATAACTCACCCGAAGGATTGTTGTTATTTATTTTCTGACTACTTTGGCTTGGTACACTTACGATGCACCCATTTATGTTCATAAAACACAAATGGTAACACCGTAAGTGTCAATTTGGACTTGTCTAAGTTACAAAAACTTAGTTAGTTAGTATTTATACTTATTCTTCAAGCTTTCGCATTGAAAATGAATAAGTAATTATTAAAGTTCAGGGTATGAATTGCTTCAATACCCATTTCTGATACTTTTTTAGTAACAGGAATGGAAATTGAATGGTATTATTAGATTGCAATTAATACACGTTTTATGAACCAAAAGCTTTTATATAGGATAGTGTTCTTTTTATTTATAGTTTCGTTCGCGGCTTCAGTTTATTTCTTTTATAAAGCAAACTTCGAGCAGCAAATTCCAACTGTAAATCCAAATCCTTATAATTTTGTGACAGAGAATCGAACATTAGACATTACTAAAAGAATAGGTTTAGGCGTTTTTGAGCAAAATCAAGAGTCATCAAATCTTTCTAGCGTTATCGATTTCGAAAATGTCGTTGATAGAAAAATGCAGTACGACTTATTATTTAGAGCTTGGGGTGATAATGATAACGTATTTCCAACATATCTTGTCCCTTACTTTAAACAATATAAACTCGAACCCGTAATTACTTGGGAACCTTGGAAAAGAGATTTTAAGAATGGAAACATACTTCAACCTGAATACTCATTATCTTCAATAGTCTATGGCCTTCATGATGGTTACATCAAAAGTTGGGCAATTGCTACTAAGGAAGCTCAAATTCCTATAATAATACGTTTTGCTCATGAAATGGTTACACCTGAAGGTACAAAATCTTGGTATCCTTGGCAAGGTGAGCCAGATAACTATGTAGCAGCTTATCGTAGAATTGTTCAGATATTTAGAGACAATGGTGCTACTAATGTTAAATTTATGTGGAATCCAATTGTTTACGATGGATCAGGTTCTATAGATATCTACTATCCTGGTGATAATTATATAGACTATATTGGTTTGTCTGTTATTAACCTTGGTACAGGATTTAGTAAATCCGGTGTTAAGTTAACTTGGACAACTTGTGATGAGAAATTTATACCTCAGTATGCTGCAATTGCAAACTATACTAAGCCAGTTATTCTTGCAGAAATTCTTTCTTCAGATACCGGTGGCTCTAAAGCTCTTTGGTATAACGAATGCTTTCCTCTATTTAAAACAGCTACTAAGCTTGTTGGAATGATTTCTGTACAGGTTGACGATACTTATTCAATCTCAGAAGTTAATGCTGACTGGAGAGTAAACTCTACAGGAAGCAGCCTTCAAGCATTTAAGACCGGGGTCAAAAATGGAGACTTTAAGTAGTCTTTTGGTTCATTGTTAATGTTCTTCTGTTTAGGGGAGTTTAGCGGTGTTATTGGGACTCGCGTACTTTCCCTTAAACCTTATATATCAAACTTTTAATCACTTATATTATATAACAGAAATATACTTTTGTCAATGCTGTCAAATATCGAATAATCAGAGCAGGTAACGCTATTTCGTGATGTTGCCAGATTATGTCGGCTAGAAATTCAAATTTGGATCGTAAATGAAGGTTTTAGGATATTGTATTTTTGGCTTTACTTGATATAATTACAGCACTTAAATAATTGGGGATTGGGGATTGGGGAT
>JBLGEO010000002.1:0-7547 GCA_047445235.1 Candidatus Dojkabacteria bacterium
CAATCCTCATTAAATGTAGGCATGTGTGAATATGACATATAAAATAATTAAAAAATATTATTGTTCATTAAAAACGTAATTTACTGAATCATGTTTATTTCCTATAAAACTTTGTCTTATTACTTTAAATTCCTGGTTATTTAAATATCCTCTTCGGTCGAATTGACCACCTATATCCTCGAAGTTAATACTAAAGTGAAGCATGGACATTGCCTGCTTCACTTTTCCTACTAAATTAGTACTTTCTTGGTAATCATCATTACTTCCGTATAAGAAATTTAAATTAGGGTTAAAATCGCATCCTATTGTTTCTTTTGAAATAGTATTTATAACCTCATCAAAACTATGATTTGTTCTAAAGTGCAAATATTTAGCCTTAACACCATCAGTTAATACAACTACTACACAGTAGTTCGCAAATTCAATATCCGTTAGATGTATTTCAGATATAAGACCTACAAGAACTCTAGGTTTTAAAAAATCAAGATTTTGATATATGTCCATAAAATAAAGATAAAAAAAACTCCCTTTCGGGAGCTTGTAAATTTATGTTAGATAATACTTCTATACAATCTTTAACTCCCTATGCGAAATTGAACCTACAATAATGAGGTTAATTACGAGAGCTAAAATTGATTTAAAAGAGTTGTTCATTTTTTGTTATTGAATTAAGTCGACAGAATTATAGTAATATTCTTTAGAAAAATCAAATATTTTAATTACTAACTTGTTTTACAGCACCAGCTCCGGAAATATTCTGTGTTAATTTCTTTGGACTACCTTGATATTCTACTGTCCCTGCCCCACTAACATTTAAGTCCAAAGATTCGTCTGCCCTTATTTTTATAGTTCCTAATCCAGACAATACTACTTTACAATCTTTGCTATCCAAATCATTCGCAGTGTATTTTGCACCTCCAGAAGCGTTTACTTCCTGCTTTGTTGCAGAACCCGTTAAATTCACAACAGAGTTACCGCTGATATTTACATTCAAACTATTAGTAAATATTTCCATACTAGTCATACTGTTCCCTGACTGATTTAAGTCTAACTTATCGACTCTTACCTTGTTTTCAGATTTTAACGAAACATCTCCCGATAAATCTATAGCTTGTAGGTCTTTGTAATTTAAGTTTATTAATACCTCTTTATTTGGGTTAATTGTATTGAATCCAAGAATAGTTTGCCTTGCAAAGTTAATGTATAAAGTATCACCTCTAACCTCAGTAGTGATTTGTTTTATTATATTATCTTCTGCTTTTATTTCTAAGTTCTCATCTGAACTTCCTTGAGAAATGTTCAAAGTTACTTTGTCACTTGCACTTATTTTTGTGAACTTAGGTAGATTTCTTTTTTCCGAGGTAATATTTCCGTTACCTTGAACAATGGATGCTGGATAAATAATAAAGTAGAAGACTGCAAGTATTGTCGAGCAAATTATTAATGCAATAACAAAAAGTGTAAATAAAATAACTCTTAGATTCATTTTAAACATTATTAAAGCATTAACTTATAGTAAGTTATTCTACATCAAAAAAATATTTAATGAATCTAGTTTAATTTATTGAAAATACTTTACAAAGAATTTTAACTAATGTAAGCTGGGTTTTGGTGGTTGTTACCGATAGTTGACGTCTGAAATTTTTACGTGAGTCGAATAAAAAAGATTCTTTCTTGGGGAATTTGGACATTGGTTCGCGTACATATCCCGATAATAGTTACAATATCGGAACAACTTACCTTAAATGCCCCTTAAAAGAATCTTCGTAATGTTAGCAATTCTAAGATACCCCATCAACGCAAATCTAACGAGAGTTAACTCTTGTGTAGATGTAGAGAATATATACTAGAGATATCTGTCGTAAGTGAAACATACTGTAAGAGTAGATTCAAAAAGTTTGAAAGATTATTTTTTGATATATAAATACCAAGATAGGAAGTGTTTTTATAGTACATAAGTAATTTGGGAAGCACTATCAGTAAGTGTATATGGTATAATTAGTCGATATTATAAAACTATATGACAGATACAGACAAAATAAAAAATTTAGAGAGCAGGATTAACTTTATTAAGACAAAAAGACATTTTGAAACTTTATTTTCAGATCTAAAAAATTTAGAAGATAAAACTTCGGCTTCTGATTTCTGGAGTAATAACGAAGAGGCTCAGAAGACAATGAGAAAAATTGGAGATACAAAATCTGAGATTGAGGAATTAGAAAATTTAGATAAAAACTTTAAAGATATAAAAAATTTATCAGCAGATGTTGATGAGTCGGATCTAGAAATGAATAAGTTTTTAGAAGAAGAGATCTTTAATTTAGAAAAAAAGATAGAACAATCTGAGTTAGATACTTATTTATCTGGCAAGTTTGATAAGTGTGATGTAATTATGAAAATAATTGCAGGTCAGGGAGGTACAGAAGCATGTGACTGGGCAGAAATGGTGTTTAGGATGTATTTAAGGTATGCAAACTCTAAAGGATGGCAAGTTGTAGTATTGGACGAGTTGAAAGGAACTGAGGCCGGAATTACAACAGTAACTCTACAAATTTCTGGTAAGAATGCTTACGGATACTTAAAGAAAGAACATGGTACACACAGACTTGTAAGAAACTCACCTTTCAATTCTCAGGGCTTAAGACAAACATCTTTTGTTGGAGTTGAAGTTATGCCTGTTGTAGATGAAGATATTGATATTGAAATTAATCCTAATGATATTGAATTTACTGCCGTTAGAAGTAGTGGTGCTGGCGGACAGAATGTTAATAAGGTTGCGACAAAAGCAAGAATTGTACATAAACCTTCTGGAATTGTAATCGAATCTTCTTCTCAAAGATCACAATCTCAAAACAGAGAAACTGCCATGAAGATGTTGAAAGCAAAGCTATACGAAATTGAAGAAGAAAAACAAAGAAAAGAGATGAGTGATGTTAAGGGAGATTATCAAGTAGCTGGCTGGGGAACCCAGATTAGAAACTACGTTTTACAGCCTTACAAACTAGTTAAAGATACTCGTACACAGGTTGAAAGCTTTAATACAGACGCAGTTTTGGATGGAGACATTCAAATGTTTATAGATGCAGAGATAAGAGCACTTTAATATACTGGCTCTCTACTCTCATCATTATATGTTCTTACACTATCTTTTCCAGCGAGTATAAATGAATTTTTATTCTCTAGCTCTGGAGTATATTTAAGTACAGTAAAACTAAATGTACTTCCTTCACCAATTTTACTTGATACTTTCACTTCTCCATACATAAATTTGACTATCTGATAAACAACATATAGACCAATTCCGGTTCCTCCTGGTCTAACTATTTTTCTATCACCTAGCTTTCCATCAGATTTTAAGTACATGTTTGCCCTAAAAAATTTTGTTCCTAGCTTAGCAATATCGGCCTCTGGAATACCTTCTCCAGTATCTGAGACAGAGAATCTAATATATTTTCCTTCATCTTGAAGCTTTAACTCTACTTGACCAGTAGCTGTATATTTAATTGAATTACTCACTAGGTTATCCATAACCTGTTGAATTCTAAGTCTATCTGCGTAACCATAAATGATCTCATTAGGAAGTGTTAGAATGAGCTTAAGTCCTTTCTTTTCTGCGTCATACTTGTAAGCCTCAAATGAATCTCCAACAACATCATTTGAATCAATCTTCTCAAAGTTCATATCCAATTTATCGTTATCAATTTTGGCAGAAGCAAGAATAGTTTCTAAAAGTTGTATCTCTCTTCTAATATTTTCAGTTCCAATTTTTAAAAACCCTTCTAGATCTGTATTAGTAAACTGCTTACTTTTATATTTTAAGTCTACTACTCCCATTGCATTTCTAATAGTTCCAAGGGGAGTTCTGAGCTCGTGACCCAAAACATCTAGCATGTCTCTTTCTACTCTAAGTGCCTCACTTAACTTACTGTTTTGGCTCTGAATTTCTAAAGTGGCATCCTTAACTTTTTGTTGTAATGTTTGATTAAAGTCCTGAACTTCTTCGTAAAGCTTTGCTCTCATTAATGCGAGAGCAGTAATTTCACAAAGAGATTCTAAGTATCTAATCTGAACACTGCTGTACGATTCGTCACCTTCTTTGGAACCTAAGACCAAAACACCATTGCAACTTTCCTTTACACCTATAGGAAGAATTAATTTAATTCCCTTTTGTCTCATTTCTTCTACGATCAAACTAAGTTCGTGAAATGATGCTGAAAATTTTCTAGGAACCTCAAGTTCAATTTGATCTAGAAAGATAGGAATATAGGCTGTATTCTCCCATAACTTATAGATATTTTCGAAGTTTAATGACACTCTATTTTCTTCCGATTGCGTCTTTAAGATAACTTTGTTTCTGTCTTCTAACTTTACAAATACTGAAAGGATTACTGGTCTTATCGTTTTTAAAATAGTTTCATCAAGAAATTCAGCAATTTGTTCGTAATCTAGAAGTGTACTAATATTTCTGTTAAACCCGACAATAATCTCATTAGGTTCAAATCCTGGATTAATGAACCTCGAGTTAATTTGGGTTTGAATAAATTTCTTGAAAGAATCGTAAAACACAACAAATATAAAAGCGAAGACTAGTCCTGTTATCATTCCTCTAATATCAAGAGGATCTTTCCATATTAATGTATTTGCAATAAGTACAACTCTGTATGCAATTAGTACAACAACTGCAACGATTCCGTAATAGATCACTCTTCCAATAAATACTTTTGTATCAAGAAAGCCGTATCGTATAATTGCTACAAATACACCTAATGTGATTGCTATACTACCAAGTGGACCAATTGCCTGAAGTCTAAATTCTTGAAAGAAGAAAGGTAGTATTAAGTTGGTAAACAAAATAAACACTGCCGCGAAAATAAATCCTAAATTAATCACTAATAATTGTTGTTTTGTTTTTCCATCAGTTTTTAAATATTTTCTAACTAATATTCCTACTGCAAATATGATTGCTACAACAATATAGATTAAGTAAATTGGATATAAAGGACCAAAAATTGTTTCTTTACCTGCATCTGTTGATAGTTCCTGTTGGCTAATTAAAGGTGTAACTAATGTAAGTATTGTTAATATAATCGTGAAGATATGAAAACCTTTGTTAGCCTTGGAACCTTTTATTAGAGAAACCCCATTCGGGAATAAATTCGAAAATATTATTGCAAAATATACTATTGCAATTGAAACAGCAAAATTAATTCTTCCCCAGAACAGAAGCAATGATGGATCAGTTTCACCGAGGTAGAAAGTTAATGTTAACTTCCAAGCAATAAGTGACATTAGAAAGAAAAAGAAAACCCAGTTTATCTTTTTTCTAGGATTTTGAAGAAGAATAAAAAAACCTACGAGTAGATTAACAACTACTGTTAGAATCGTGACAATAGTATCTAAATTCATATTCCAAGCTGAGTTACAAAATTATGGCTCTAGGTCTGCACCAAGTGACCTCATACGCCAAATACTACTATCTGTTAGCCTACTTTGCAACCTCTTAATATGCTTCCCCACCATACTCTCACCTATTGCCTTCGCAGTTTCCATGGGTTGATTCCTTATTCCTCTTTTAGCAAGAATAGACTTTGCTTTATCAGGGGTCGTTGTACTATCAAATAAATCTTGGATATTAATTGCAAATGCTACCAATATTATTTCTTTCTCAACCATCTCGTTATTACTATCTCTTGCCCTAACCTTTCTAGTAACTTCAGTGAGTTTTACATGAGGATAGCCTAAAGCCATAAGAAATTTATATATAGGGTTACCTTTGTTTGTCCATGTAAGTGCGTATGGGTTGTTGACACCACTTTCTTTATGCCTTTCCAGTACAGTACCCATATTGTTATGTACTATCTCAGAGATATTATGCAATCCACTAAAATGACCATCAATTACTATGTCTTCCATTACAGCTAAATTTGATTGGAAGTTCCATCTTTCGTCGTAAGATTCTTCATCTCTTAATACTTTTTCAAACGCTGCTTTTAGTTTTGAGTAAAAATCTACATATTCCGAAGTGTCTAAGTCACCTTGCCTATAGCCTATAATTGAAGATGCAACTCTTTTAAAAGCTTCATCCCTCGGAAGTATTTGAGAAGTCAAAAAACCTTGAACTTTATCTTTGTATCTAAGTAAAGTTACCGCCAAATCATTTTCTTCCTTACCCCCAAACTGCTCTTCTAATTTAGAAATAGCCATTTCCATTGTATTAACTTCTCCCCAGTCTATTTTTGAAAACCCCGTCATATAAAGTTCAATCAAGGCATCAAATATTGCGCCACCACCTTGAATCCTAGAAATTGGCGTATTTTCTATTTTGATTTGAGAATAATCAATTTTCCCTCCTATGTCACGTTCTCTTTTAGATTTGATTGCTTCTATCGCTGCTAGAGCCCTGTCTGTAGGCATCATCCTAGGTTTTGTTGGAACTAAATGAGAGTCTAGCGATTCACCAATTGCTTGTGCCATTAGTTGTTAATCTAAAAGATTAAATTTACTTATCGCATTTTTAGCTAATGTGAAATACGGTGCTGCTACTAATGCGCATCCTACTTCTCCTTTTCTCACAACCTGGAATCTAATCCCGGCGAAAATTTCTTTATACTTAACTCTTTGATTATGTCCTACGGATAGAACACTTGTAGCCAACTTTTCAATAATTTCTTCTTTAAATTGAATGTAGTCTCTTAAGCCTCTATTTTCTATCTTACCTACATCTTCCATTAATAAACAAGCATTGGCCTCTCTGTCCTCTGCAATTCCAATAGCTATGCAAGAGAATATAATACATGGTTCATCTGCTTTAATCGTCTTATTTGCAAAAGGTACATGAGAACCTGGTCTCAATGGAAATACTCTTTTATCTACAGTTCCAAACATTTTCTCAGTTGCATCTATAAGTGGTTCTAACGAATATACCTTTGCCTTAGAGCCCTTATATTCAACTGTACCGTAAGAATCATTATATAAACTTTTTGGTCGCATAATATCGTAACCTAGTACAAGTCCTTGTGGGCCACAAAAGGAAGAGACTGTAGACATATTTATTTGTCCTATATATGGTCCTTTTGTCTCTGCAAGATCGAAAGCATTAATTTCATCTAACATGATAGAACCTATATGCGAGAACTGAGTCTTTACAGATGCAGTTCCAAGACAAAATCCTAAAACATACCCATTACCACTTGAACCTGTATTTCCATATCCCTCAGAGTAGTCCGGATAAGGTGAAATTGAGTTTAGAATAATATCTTTTGTTTCTCGCATAATTTTGTAGAGTTATCTTTAAATTATATAGTAAATTTCAAATTTTGTCAATTCAGACTGACACATCAAGTTTTCTATCTATAGAATCACAAAGAGAATTCAGGTACATTCCTATCTAATAATTACTAATTTCCAATTCCACTGGGCTTTTACACAATTTTATTATAGGTCTATAAACTCATATTAAAAAAGGCAGAATTTCTTCTGCCTTTTTAGTATTTTTAGTAACCAACATTAAGCCGCTTTAGGCATCTCAGCGGGTGCTGCTTCCTTAC
>JBLGEO010000003.1:0-7450 GCA_047445235.1 Candidatus Dojkabacteria bacterium
GGTAAGGCAGGAGTCTGCAAAACTCTCACCGCGAGTTCGATTCTCGCCAACACCTTTTAAAATTTCAAGAAATAACAATTAAACTAATCAAAACAGGAGAAGGTCTTTCGACCTTCTCC
The DNA here is from genome assembly GCA_047445235.1 of Candidatus Dojkabacteria bacterium. Classification (GTDB taxonomy): domain Bacteria; phylum Patescibacteriota; class Dojkabacteria; order J137; family J137; genus JBDSRX01. Next base: position 120 of record JBLGEO010000003.1, read on the forward strand.
ATTCTTACTTACGAATATCTTATAACTGTACTAAGTTAATTTCGTTTACATCGAAATTCTGAGTACTTGGGATATCCATGTATGTAATTGAAAGTGAACCATCTGCACCAATTTGTCCATTCTCATTATCATTCCATGTTTCCAAACTTAGATTTGTTAATCTTCTAGGAAGCTGAACTGTTCCTAAATTCTCTCCATCTAAGTAGTATTGAACGCTTTGTACTCCATTAGCATCTTCTGACCAGATTAATGCAAATGGTGTCCAGCTCTGTAGATTAACAGCATGTGTTGGCTTGTTAATATATACTGGGAAATTTCCATCTAAAGCAAGAACTTTCAAACCACCAAGGTATCCACCAGCTGTGTCAAATTCAGCCCAGTTGAAACCTATAGCAGACAATGTTGCTCCTGGATCGTAATTTTCAAAATTGTAAGGTGAGTTCCATAACCAAATTCCATTAGAACCTACTGCACCTGTACCATCTTGCTTGTATTGAGCACCCCATCTGACTCTTGTTTCTAAAACAATTGGATGATGATATGAAGGTGTCCAAGTTCCTGTTCCTTGAGAAGGGAAACCAGTATGTAACTCTGCCATATCAGCATTAACAAAGAATCCACTTTGAGAACCTGGGAATGTTGATAGTCTAACAAAAGTACTAAAATTTTCTTTCATTGCTTTTATGCATGAAGCTAATCCACAGTAATCTTCTGTTCTAACTGGTTGATTATTTTGTCCTGCCCAGTTAATAAGCCACCATTTTGCTCTTGTATCTGGTTTTAGATATAGAGAACTAAAGTTATCGTGAATGAAAGTTACATTTGCATTAAGAGCGACTGGTTGAACCATTATCAATAATGCAAAAAGCATTCCGATAAATAAGCCAGGCTTCTTAAAGACACCGACCTTTTGAGTAGTTGTCATTTTTAAGCGGTAAAAAATATAGTTCCTCACGTGATGGAATAAAGTGTAAGCTTACAAATGGAGTATAGTCAGAGCAATATTAGTAGTCAAAGAATAATTAACACTATCTGTTCGTGCTTTTAGGAAGTTTTAATTTACCATTTTAATCTTAGAAATGTTCACATGCTCAGTGAACATTTCTAAACCTAGCATTTTGATTAATGGATAGGCCTACTGAATGCCTTCAATGAAACTTGACCAAATAGAAATTGCTTCTTCTAAATTTTTAGCTACATGTAGGTTAGTACCATGTAAAAGAGTATTGAATATCTGTTTGAATGTATTTATCTTTTCGTTATGGTGAAATATAGCGATGGCTCCTACAAGGTTTACAATATATTCTTTTTCAATATTTGCTTTTATATTTTCGGATGTATTAAGATTTCTTAAGTCTGGTAGAAAGGAGACTTTAGACTCAAATTCGAAGATTGCTATTACAGAAGTGCTTTGTCTGTTGGTTAGTGGTATCTCTTTTCTCAAATGTTTAATTACAGCCTCTTCGATTTTAAATATTGTAGGGTAATTAGATATTTTTATGTCACTATGAAGTGTAATTATAAAGGCAAAGTAGTTTAGTCTATTAACAACTCTTCTTATAACTGTATAGCTGGCGTCAATTTCATCTATTGTTATATATTCATTATCTATAATAATTTCGTTGATATACTGCTTCATATTTAAATTTGATTCGTAGAAAATTGTATCACTAAATTTTCATTAAAAAGACTCGGTTTCCCGAGTCTTTTTAGCACTTTTTGATTAGAACGGTAAATCGTTTGGATCGATTTCATCTTCTCCAGCTGGTTCTGCCTCTGCAGGTGCTGACTTAGATGCCTTTGGTGCAGAAGATCCTCCTGCTGATGGTGCTCCATCATCATTAGAGCCTTCGAATCTAGAGATTAAAATAACTCTATCTGCAACAACTTCTGTTTTGTATTGTTTCTTTCCATCTGCTCCGTCCCAACTTCTTGTCTGAATTCTTCCTTCGATATATATTCTTGTTCCTTTGTGAACTCTTTGTCCTAATTGCTCAGCCTGATTCCAAACAACTACGTTATGGAAAGATGGCTCGTCTACCCATTCTTCACCTTTTTTGTATCTTCTATTAGTAGCAATACTAAAAGAAATGACAGGTGCTCCAGCTGGTGTGAACCTTAAATCTGGATCTTTTGTTACGTTACCCATAAGGGTTACTCTGTTGATGTCTCCGAACATAATGAATAATTAAAAAATACTATTGTAGGATAATACCTTAGTTTCTTGGTTCTGTAATTGTATTGAAATACAAAAAAGATTATAAGGTAATCTTAACATTTATTCCAACCATGACCAATATGGGATTTTATATTGTTAGTATTAATATCTGTAATCTTTATCTATAAGATTAACACCAGGAATTTTAAATATTTGTCTTAATTTCTCTATGTAAGCTTTTTCTGTCCTTATAGATTTACCGTAAGAATCTGAATCGGGTTTAACTATCCAATAAGCTATCGGTTCTTTCCCTGTAGGATCTGTTAATTCTAGGTACATTCCTCTACTAGGTTCAGTACCTAACACTCCTTCTATCCCGGTTCCAAACTGAATATCTGTAGATAAATAACCTTTTAGTTTACTTAATAAAGCTGAATGTTGAGATTCTGTATCTATAAGTTGAGTTTGAATAAATACTTTTCCATCCTTCATTCCTAGTATCGGGTGTCTTGAATGACCTGTGATATATTGTTGAATTAGAAAGTCATTGAGTTCATTAGAATCTTTAAATGGAATTCCATTCGTAATATCATACGATGATTCTTTTGTAAATTCAGAAGCCCTTTCTTTATATGTTGTTTCAAAATTCCTATCATTCATATTATTTTGCTCCAATATAAACAATCTCAAATAAAATCTTATCTGGAGAAGTTGTTTTTACAAGTTTAGTGAGAGTATTCATATTTAATTGTTGAATGGATCTATAAAGTAAATCTTTCCGTCCTCAGCTAGAATAAAATTATTACCGGATATGAGACCTATTTTATCTCTGAGATCTATCTGAATATTACCCCAAAGTGCTTTGTTAGTAACCTTCATTCTTTCTAAGAAGCTATTCATTTCTTCTTCAATATTTTCAACTATCGGTTGTGCCTCATTTCTACTTAACTGTCGACCATCTATCATTTGTCTGCAACACATATTTACAGTTGAAAATTCGTATGAAGGAATATAAACATTTTGTGAGTTTAAAAACTCTCCAAGTTCTTGATCTAATTTGTTCATTCTATTCATTTCACTCATATAATTAACGGTTTGCTGCATCTCAGAGTTTAGTAATTTAACAATAAAGCTTTTGCCGTCTATATTCATTTTATAAACAATAGAAAAAGATCCTGCATTAATAAACTCTAATGAAATTCCATCGCCAAGAGATATATGTTTATCACCACCATAAACAACTTCTTTTATTTTGCTCTGGATTTCTGGCGAAGCTAGACTTTCGATAAGAAAGGTAATTGTTTCATCATCAAAATTAGAATCTGTATTATCACTTTTAAAAACAGGAATTGCAGTTCCATCGATTTCTAAGGTATCAATCATTAGTGCTTATTAATAATTATTTTGCTCCAATATAAACAATCTCAAATAAAATCTTATCTGGAGATTCAAACATAATTTGGTAATAAGTTTGGGATTCATCTGTAAATTCTGTTCTATGTTTTGGAGTTCCAAAAAGAGTAGAAATTCCTTTTTCTTTTAACAATGCTGTAATCTCATCGACATTCTTAAGTTCATCTACTCTTAAAGAAATGTGATTTACTCCAATATCGTCGTAATCCTGTTTATTAGTTCTTTCTGTATCGACAAACCAAATATCTCCATTTTTTTTACTTTTAAATCCAAAAACATCTTCAATCTCAAAAATTGAACTCCATCCCATAAATGCGAATAAGTCTTTGTAGAATTGCTTATTCTCGAATTTAATATTTGTTTGTATGTGGTAGAAGTATGAGTTCATATTATAGATTACATAAAATCTCGCTATTACCTAAGCTGTATACTGAACCGTCTGTATATTTTATTTTTAATGAATACTGATTATTAGCACCAGTGCTATAACAGAAATCTGTCTTTAAGTTTACACTTGTGTCTTCAATATTTTCTAAAAGATCTGAATTAATTGTTACTAGATAAGGTGATGTTGCGTCCAGTTTTAGTGTTGGGTATCCTTTTTCTGAAAAAGCACTATTTACCCTAACATTTACTCTGTTTAAAAAATCTTTTCTCTCATTATCTTTTAAGGAAAACTGAACATCTGAAATTGTCTGTGGTGTTCTAAGGACTAGAATTCCAACGGCACCAGCTATTACACAGCAGCAAAGAGCTAATACTATTACGATTACTATTATTACTTTCTTATTCACGATATAAAGATAAAAACTAATTACAAAATTATATCAAAAAACAGAACGAAGCGAGCCCAGAGGGCTCGCTTGTTTGAGATTCAATATGGCTCAGCAAACACTCCAATGCTTGTGCCATCCATATTAGATTTGCTTAGTTTCTTATTGCTTCTACTGGACTTACTCTAGATGCTTGTTCTGATGGCCATAATGAAGCAAATAAAGTAACAATTAGTAATACTCCTGCATAAGCTAGAATACTCATATAGGCAATATTCATAAAGTCTGATTGGGAAACTGATCCAGTTAAAGTTAATATTCCGCCAACGGTTGAGTTTATAAATGTTTGAGCAGAGTTCATTATTGGACCACTAAGTAGTAGTGTTGCTCCAACTCCTATAATAGCTCCAACGACCATTGAAATTAATATATAGATAAAGGACTGCACAATAAATATAACTCTAATACCCATTCTTGTACTTCCAATAGCTCTAAATATTCCAATCTCTTTTCTAGATTCTGAAACGAATTTAGACATGTTTAAAAGTATAAATAGTGCTGCTACAACCATAAAAGCAACTGTTGCAACATTTAGTGCTGTAAATAGAGTGCTTTGTAGTTTTTTAAACTCTTGTGACTTGCTGTTATCTCTATATGTGTATCCCTTTGCGTTTAGATCTGTAACAACCTGAGTTAGGTTATTTGTACTATTAACTTTAATTAATATTGTTGTACTTTCTAAAGGTAAAGCTTTTGTTAAGTCAAAGTCTTTCTTTTCTCCAGTTACTTCATTTGTAGTTCTATCTGTTGTTACAACTAGACCTGGAATGTTGTAACCAGTTGTTGCTCCAGCAAAGTTAATACTAAAGTTTGCAGTTGGAGCAGCTTCTCCTCTTGTAAATGTTCTACCAGAATTAGTAGAGTTAAAGTCATTTTGTTGTTGATTTAACTGTCTTCTAAACCCTTGGAATAATCCATTTGTCGCATCGTTTTTTAATGTAATGCCGTCAAATACTAAACCTTTGTACTGACTATTTAAGTCTGTAGTTGCAATTGCAGTAGTGTTTCTTGCACCTAATTCGTTCTTTAAGTAATCTTGCAAGACTTTGTCTGCAAATGTGCTTGGAACATAAGATTTTGTTTTATCTGAACCTTCTATTATTCCAACAACTACAAATTTGTAAGTTAAAGGAGTAGAAATCTTTGTATAGTCCCAATATTTAGAAATATCTGTTTGTCTAGTTGCTGTTTCTGTGGCGATTGTATCTGCTGTCTTTTTTGCAAATGTAATTCCACTAGCAGAAGCCGTTTGAGTATAGTCTTGTATTGAATCCAATCCACCAAAATTAATTGTGATAGTTTTACCAATTAGATCGTCCTTACTATAAGTCAGTGCTTTAGTTTTACTAGGATTTTGTGAAGCAATTGGATCTGTAGCAGCAGCTCCAGCTGCTGGTGGACCTGAATTTCTTAATGCAGATAAATCTACTGTGATTGAATCTTTACCATTCCATTCTTCATAAATTTCTTTAAAGTCGTTAGCGTTTAAAATAATAGGAATTGCATCTCCTTCTTTGTATGTAAAATTTGAGTTAGTGTAAATACCTGCATATTTTTCTTCTAATCCAGCTAAACTGCTTATAGAAAAAGTTGAAGTTCCAATTGCATCCGATGTAGAAACTTTACTAATTGGAACAGTTGTTACTAAACTTGATTGTTCTACATTGTTAACAGTATCAATAGCTGTTGTGTCCGCAGCAGTGTATCCAGTATCCTGAGTACTAGAATCTAAACTGATTGTTTGGAATCCACCACCACCGCCAGTTGAACTCTTATTAAGTTCTATAACTTGGTTTTGTGAATCTATACTACTAAAAACACTCTTTTCTGCAACATTAATAACATTTGTAATTTCGCTGGATGCAAATACAAGAAGTGCAAACATTAAGGCGATTGGGACTATTACAAAAAGTGATTTCCCTTTATTAAACTTAACTTTTTTGAAAGCCAGTTTGATAGTTTGATTTAGACGTATCATAAACTCTAAATTAATTATTAAATAAAATATTGTCACCTTGAGCGGAGTCGAAAGGTGAATCTCGCTTCATAAAATCATGGTTCGACTACGCTCACCATGACACGTCTCTATATGACTTCCCCATTCTTTAACTTCAGAACATTTTTAAATCTAGCGCTAATGCTTTGATCATGAGTAATAACTACTACACTGACTCCTGTTTTTGCAATATCATCAAAAATTTCTAAAACTTTTTCTGCACTTTCTTTATCCAAATTTGCAGTAGGCTCATCTGCTAACAGAATTTTTGGTTTGTTAGCCAAACTTCTTGCAACTGCAACTCTTTGCATTTCTCCACCAGAAAGCTGTTTTGGATAAAAATTTTTTCTTTCACCCAGTCCAACTTGTTTTAGTAAATCTTCAGAATAACTTTTTGCATGAGACTGTTTCTCTCCTGCAATCAGCATAGGAATCATTACGTTCTCTTGAGCAGTTAAATAGTCCTGCAAGTTAAAAAATTGAAAGACAAACCCTATTACCTTATTTCTAAATTTAGAAAGATCATTATCGTTCAATTTATTTAAATCACTGCCGTCTATTTTTACTGTTCCTTCTGAAGTTTTATCTAAGCCTCCAACTAAGTTTAAGAGGGTAGATTTTCCGCTTCCAGATGGGCCTACAATCGCCATACTTTCTCCTTGTGCTAATTTATAGCTCACGCTTTTTAAAGCAGAAGTGTTATGGTCTCCGTTTTTGTACTTTTTCGTTACCGATTCGATTTCTATAACGTTCATATAAAAGTTTTAAAAAATATTTTTTCTACAGCAGGATCAGTTCCTAAGCCTCTGAAGATTTGGAGTATTATTTAGGAACTGTCCTGGAGTTGGTTTAGTAGCAACTAATACAAGTGTTGCAACTGCTATCATCAAGTTAATTACTACAAGAGCAATAATACCCATAGCTATCCACT
>JBLGEO010000004.1:0-14011 GCA_047445235.1 Candidatus Dojkabacteria bacterium
AACAATAAAATTAATTAAAAGACTTTTAATAATTATTCGGAAGATAAGTAAGAGCAGTATAAGAGGACTTGTTGTACGAATATTTATTTTCTTATCTCCTCTACTCACAACAGCAATAGTAGTAATAATCCATTCCAAAATTGATAATTCTATAGCAATACCTGCATTTACTTTCTTCTATTTGCTTGTATTTGCCCATGCTGGAATAGGAGGAGGAGCTTCGGGCATGTTTGCAAGTTTGATTACTGCAATTGCTGGCAACTTTCTCTTTCTGACCCCAAGATATGAATTTAAAGTGGATAGTATTAGTCTATTCCTAACAATGATTTACTTTGTGCAGGCAGTTTTAATCGCTTATGTAACAGGTAAATTTTTTAATATAAATAAATTCCTAGGTAGAAGGAATAAGGAATTGATAACAAACACAGATAGATTAAGAGAGGTAATTAACAGTGTGTTTACAATTATTGCAATTGTAGATCGAGAAGGAAGAATTGTAGAAGCAAATAAAACCTTTATGGAAATTACTGGCTATTCTCAAGAAATATTAACTAAAAAAAATATTTTAAATACTTTGCCATGGTCATCTAGTAAAGGTTCCAAGTACAGGTTAAAAGAAGCCTTGAAAAGAGTTGAAATTGATTATCCCGTTAAATATGACGATAGAATTGAAATTAACGAGAATGAATTTATTGATGTGGAGATAAATGTTGTAGGAGTTGAAGAGGGTTCTAATAGAAAGCCTAATTTGATTATAATCTCAACGATAGACATTAGTTCTAGAAAACTATATGAGGAAGAGCTTATTAAGGGTCGTGAAATTTACACTAAACTTATTAGCTCTAATATTATTGGAATGGTAATTGGAGATTCTGATGGCAATATTACAGAAGCAAATAAATCTTTTCTAAATCTAATTGGATACGAGGAAAATGATTTTAGACCAGGTGAATTAAGTATATCTAACCTTGTGCCGAAACAGTTTCAAGATGACTCCTTAAACAAGTCAATATCACTCTCAGAGAATGGTTTCTATAGTCCTGTCGAATCAGAATTAACGCACAAGGATGGTCGTTTAATTCCTATTATGATGAGTGGTGTTGTTTTAAATAAACGTAGAAATGAATACCTAAGATTAATTGTAGATCTCTCTTCACAAAAAGAACTAGAACGAAAAAAAGATGAGTTTATTAGTATTGCTAGCCACGAATTAAAAACTCCACTAACAACTCTAAAGGGATACACGCAAGTACTGCAGCAAAACTTAACCAAGAGATATCAGGAGAATATGAAATACACTACCACAATTGACAACCAACTTAATAAACTAAATTCGTTAATTAATGAGTTGCTAGATATTACAAAAATTCAATCTGGAAAATTGAGAATAAATAAAGAAAGAGTTAGCATTACAGATGTTATTAGAGAATCTATTGAAGAAATAATTCCTTTTATTGATAATCATAAAATTAACTTTCGTCCTGCTCCAGTGGAAATCTTTCTGGATGCAGATAAATTTCGTATCGAGCAGGTTATTACAAACTTTTTAACAAACGCAATAAAATATTCTCAGGCTAATACAGATATTAATGTCTTTATGGAACTATTAGGTAATAAAGTTAAAGTCTCTATTGAAGATTTTGGAATAGGAATATCAAAAGAAAATTTAGAAAAGATCTTCGAAAAATTTTTCCAGTCTGAAGTTTACAATCCAGACAGCATAGAAGGTTTAGGATTAGGTCTATATATATCTTCAGAAATTATTAAAAACCATGGTGGAGAGATTGGCGTAAAAAGTGAACCTGGCAAAGGATCCGTCTTCTTCTTTACCCTACCGCTTAACTAAGACTCAAGAATTTACAAAACTTTTACAAATCTAACAGAGAAAGTTTACTTACAGGTATTACATTATAAATATAACTTTTCTAACTCAGGGGTGCGTTAGAAAAAGTTATAAATTTTATTTTTTACCGTTTCTATCATGAATAGAAAGATAATCTCGAGTACGCTCGTAGTAGTCTCACTGCTTGCGGCTGTCGGCGGAAGTGCATTTGCACTTTTTAGAGACACAGAATACATTCCAGGGAATACAATTTCCACTGGGGCTTTAGATATCTCCTTAACAGGAGAAGATGCTCAACTACCTAATCCAATAAAAGCTGACGGGCTTTTACCTGGAGAATGGAGTGATTGGTCTAAAGTAAATGTGACAAATAATTCTAGTACGGATGTAGATGTATTCTTCTATGTTACAAATGTAGAAGGTGCAGCATGTCACGATACTAACCTAGAATTTGCCACAGCAGAAAGTGAAGAAGGAACTGCATTGTTTAACGCTAACATCTATGATGTTAAAGGTGTAAACAATAAAGTTGAAATTGTTGATCCTAGTTTAGTTATGAATGCTACAGCAGCATTCAAAGTGAGAGCTGGATTAGCAGCAGATGCAGAAGTTCATGGTCCATCCGAATCTTGTTCTTGGACAGGAGTATTTATGGCAGAGCCATCAATGGATATACCAGTGCCTCCAGTATCAACACCAGTGTCTGAGCCAGTCTCAATGCCGGAAGTAGTAGTACTTTAAGCTATTACTAAAGACTAGATCCGTAAGTAAAACTTACGGATCGGTCATTTATTAATTTTACAAATATGAAAATACTTAAAAAAGAAATCACTGTCTTACAAATTATTTTTACATTAGTGCAATTATTTTTCTTAATAATAATTACTTTGACTGTGCTCTCTCTTTTTGGAATACCTAAAGATTTACAAATTTTTGTGGTAGAAACTGGATCTATGGAGCCAAACATAAAAACTGGTAGCCTTGCATTCGTATCACCTTCTAAAGGTTACCAAGTTGGAGACATTATAACTTTTAAATCAAAAGTAACAAAAAGTAGTACCCAAAATTATATTGTTACACACAGGATAAATTCAATACGTGAAGATAACGGTGATCTCTATTACACAACTAAAGGAGATGCAAATAAAGAACCAGACCCATTAGAAACAAATGGGTTAGATATAATTGGAAAAACAAAGTTCTCAATTCCATATGTTGGTTATGCTATTGGATTTGCAAAAACTAAACCAGGCTTTCTACTTTTTATAATAGTGCCTACTTTGATAATAATCTTTACCGAGTTTCTTGCAATTTACAAAGAATTTAGAAAAAAGCCTAGTAATCAAACTGGTGTTAGATTTGGTAAATATATTATTCACCAGTAATCAATTTCTTATCTTTAATTGTAATCTTCCTATTGTATCCAACAGAGTTTACAAAATATCTATCATGAGAAATTAAAAGAATTGCTCCTTGGAAATCTCTTAAAGCATTCTCAATAACTTCTTTAGATCTAATATCTAAATGATTTGTAGGTTCATCTAAAATCATAAAATCAAATTCCTTCATCGAAAATACAGCGAAAGATAATCTCGCTCTCTGCCCAGGACTTAACTTTCCTATCTTTGTTTTTCTAATATCTTTAGAGAATAAAAATTTTTCAAGCAAAGCAAAAGAACTATCAAAAGAAATTCCTGTGTTAGATATAAAGTAATTCTCAACAGTATCTTCCATATCTAAATGTGATTGATCCTGTGAAAAGTATGTATACTTTAAACCATTGCCTATTCTTAATTCACTCGTATCAGCTTTTAATTGACCAAGAATTAATTTCACCAAAGTGGTTTTACCAATTCCATTCGCACCATAAAACCAAACTCTTTCTTTGCCAAACATATCAAAATTTACATTCTCAAAAATCTGTTTCTCTGCATAAGAGAAATTTAAGTCACGAATCTTAAGTACAAATTTATTATTATGAACAAAACCTTTAAGTTTTAAATCTTTAATCCTCTGCTCTTCATAAGAGAATATTTCTTTCTGATTAACTTCTCTATCCATTCTATGTCTTGCAGCACTCATGGCTCTTCCTCTTTTCTTACCATCTCCAATCTTAGAAACATTCTCTAACAATATTTCCAACTGCTTTCTTTTTTTCTCTTGGAGAACAACCATATCTCTTCTTTTTTCTAAATCCTCAGCTTTCTGTACCAAGAAGTCATCGTAGTTTCCTTTGTAGGAATACAATTTACATTCATCAATTTCGAAAACTGTATCTATTGTGTTGTTTAAGAACTCTCTATCGTGTGAAATTATTATGCAGTTTCCTTCAAAGTTTTTTATAAATGCTTCTAGCCAATCAATTCCAGTAATATCTAAATGGTTTGTAGGTTCGTCCAATAAGAGAATAGTTGGTTCTTCCATCATCAGCTTAGTCAAATATAGTTTCATCTTTTGACCTTCACTTAGAGTTTGAATTTCTTGATAAATATCTGGTTCAAACTTCAATTTAGCTAGTATTCTATTCACCTTGTACATTTCATTAACGTGGTTATCAACAAGATCTTCTAAGAACTCTCCAACCATCATTTCTTTTTTAAAAGTATATTCTTGGGGAAGATAAGAAATTTTTTCGTTTTGAATTTCAAATTTACCTTCATCAGGCTTTTCAAGTCCTACCATTATTTTCAATAAAGTTGTCTTACCAGATCCATTAAGACCTACAAGTCCTACCTTTTCTTTATTACCTAAAGTAAAAGAAAGGTCTTGAAATAAAGGTTTTGCATATGTAATTGTTAGGTTATTAGCTCGTATCATTTTTTAGTTAGTGAAATATAGAATAGGCGTACAAATAGTAGCTCTAGTCTATGCGGACTTTCGAGGAGTTAAAAGAATTTTGAAAGTATCTGTGATTTGCATACTGGAATTGTACAGTACCCAATTAGCAAATTCAAGTATTTTATTTACGAATTTAGTAAATAGATGATAAAATCACTCAATTATGGAAATACCAATTCAAGAAAACAATGAATTATCTGAGATCTACTTCCATGGTGTTGTAGAACTATACCGAAGGCATGTTGAAAAGAATCAAAAAAGTGGGAGAAAGCAATGGAATGATAACGAAGTACATTTAATTGAGCCATTTATGCCTGGACTTTGCTGTGTGCTTGATGACATAGATGAAAACTATATTGAACATATAGTAGATGCAAAATCAATTTACGAAATTAGTTTTAATAATAATACTTTCTTCTTATCTTCTTTTGACACATCAATTGATAGCAGCTCCTATGGTCAACAAGGTGATCTTCCAATAAGACATATGTACATGTGGGAAGAAAATCTTAAAGCATATGGAACTAGCGATACAAAAATTTTAATCAATAAAGTATTGGAACTACTTGAAGAATTTTTAATTAAATTAAAAAACAATGATCCCCTTGCCCTACAACTACTTTACAAGAGATCTCATCGTAAAACTCAAAGATAACTTTCTTCGCAACTTCTTTTGCTGTTCATAACAAATTCACTATTCTGGCTTAATATAAAGATATCTAATAAGAATCTAAGTCGACAAGAGGCATTATTAGAAAAAACAAAACTTACTATATATTTATTAAAATAAAATTATGAAAAAGAAACTCTTATTAGGAGCAATTGGGATTGCAGTAATAGGCGCTATAGGTGCAATTGCTCCGACACTAGCCTACGCTGCAACAAATTCGACAACACCAAGTACATTTGTAACAAAGCTGGCAGAAAAACTGGGGATTGACGTTACAACTGTGCAAACAGCGGTAGATTCAACAAAAACAGATATAAAAGCTGATAACGATGCAACTAGAAAAACTGAAATAGCACAAGCTGTAACAGACGGGAAACTTACTCAGAGACAAGCAGATATTTTGATTGCTCAAATGGACATCCAGCTTACAAAGCCAGATGATTCAACAAGACCAGATTTTTCTACAATGACTGAGGAGCAAAGAAAGGCAGCGATGGAAACAATGAAAACTGAAAGAGAACAAGCTGAAGTAGATGCATTAAACGCAAAAGGTTTAGCAACAACTCTTGAAGAAGTTCAAGCAACAAGGTCTGCAGCACAGACAGCAGGTTTAGCAAAGGGACCTGGGATGGGAAGAGAAATGGGACATAGATTTGGAATGGGACTGTAACTTATTTAAATTAACTTAGACTCGGGCAGAAGAAATTCTGCCCGTTTTCGTCTTATTTCAACACCTTCTGGAAACGTAAATTTCTTAGTGGAATTACTTAACTAAAGTCACACAATACATTACAATGTTACTATCACATCAATAACTTATTGACTACGTTTTGTGGACTCGACTAATAATTCAAAGAACATTCTTTTAATAGATGACGATCTAGGTATTAGATTCGTCTTGAAAAAACTCATCTTTGAACATTTTCCTTTTAAAGAATTAGGATTACAAATCTACTCCGCATCGGAAGGAATGGAAGGTCTTGGTCTTATTTTCTGTGTAAAGTCTGATGTAATAATAATAGATACTACTTTACCAAAATATGAAAATAGAGAGATTCTAGACTATCTAATAACAAATTCTAAGATTACTGCAGTTAAGTCCAAAGTAATTGTTGTTTTTCATAAAAAAATACCTGAAGGTTTAGAGGACTATACTTTTCTAGATAAAACAAACCCGGACTTCGCTAGAAATATTATTACTGAAATTGAGAAAAGAGTTACACAGCAAACTTCTAATATAATTGGCAAAAAAGAAAAGTTTATGAACTTTCTTGGAAGACCAATAATTAGTATCTCAGAGCACTCTACTTTCGATCATAAAGCAATCTTTGAAGATAAAAACAATCTCTTATTACAGAAGTTATATCATATTCCGATCTGGTTAGTAGAACAGATTTTTTTAAGCTTTCTTTACGTTTTATTTGTAGTAATTGCTGGTGTTCATGATCCTGATAATAGTAACGAACAGAAGAACATGGATATATTAAAGTTAAGGAAAAGATACTACACATCTTTTGCTTTCACACTTCTTGCAGTAATGTTTATTGGTTTCAGCTGGTTTAAACCTGTTAGTGCAACTTCTTACACATGGGATGGCGGTGGTGTAGATAATAATTGGAATACCTGTGCTAACTGGTCTACAGATGTATGTCCAGTTGCAGGAGATACAGTAGTATTTGATGCTACTTCGACTAAAGATTCCACAATTAATTCTGGATTTGCACCTACTTCAATAAATGCAATCCAAATAAATTCTGGTTACACAGGTACAATCACATTAGGTAAAGGATTTACAGTTACAACAACTTTTGATCAAGCTGATGGAACATTTACTGCTGCTAACCAAGGGTTTGCTATTACAGGAGCTTTTGGACTTACATCAGGTACATTTGTAGCATCAAGCACCACAACAACTTTCAGAAGTACTTTTACAATTAGTGGTGGAACTTTTACTCATAATAGTGGTACTGCCAATTTTGCATCATCTACAGCTACTTTAAGCTGTAATAGTACAACTTTTAATGCGGTATTCTTTTCTTCACTAACAGGAACAAAAACTATTAACAGTGATTGTACTCTCCCACTTAGTAATGCAAATATTGCTGGAACAATTATTTTAAATGGTACTTTAACTGGTACAGGAACATTGACTATTACCACAGCAACATTTAATCCTACTGCTGTTTTGACAGGTTTCACAAACTATTCAAGTACAACAACAACTGTTGCTGGACCCACATTAAATTTTAGCGGTTATACTGCCTTTACATCATCTACTGCACTAACATTAAGCTCAGGGACTCTTTCTTTACCTCCAACTGCTACAGTAGGGTCTTTAACAATATCAGGAGGTACTTTTAACTCATCCTCAACAAACCTTACAATAAATTCATCATTAAATATATCTGGAAGCCCTATATTTAATGCTAATTCTGGGTTGGTTACTTTTGGTGCATCTTTGCCATCAGTTCTTGCTTGTAATAACATTACTTTTAACTCTGTAACTTTTACCAATTCAAATACAGAAACAGTTAATAGTGATTGTAATCTACCAATTGGATCTAATCCAACGTATACAAACTTTGGAACTATAGAATTGTATGGAACATTGACTGGAACTGGAACGATTTCAAGATCCGGTGGTCAGATATATCTAAGACCTACTGCAGTCCTAAGCGGATTTACTGGATTAAGTTTAACTACTACTTCTACACTAACTGTTAATGGGACAACAATAGACTTTTCTAGTTATTCTCCATTCGATATAAATTCATATGGACAATTTGCTGGTGTAGTTACTTTCCCATCCACAGTAACCATTCCCTCAAATCTATCAGTATATGGAGGAACTTTTAATGCACCATCAACTATTATGCATGTATATGCATTTTTCCAAATTGATGCTGGTGTTACATTTAATAATAATGGTGGAATTATTGATTTTTATGGACAAACATCTTCCATTACGTGTAATGCAGCCGTTTTTAATACTGTAACTTTCAATAATGTATCACCATTTGTTAAGACGATAAATAATGGTTGTGTTCTTCCTATAGGGAATAACCCAGTTTTACCGGGTCCAATAATTCTTGCAGGAACTCTTTCAGGTACTGGTCAAATAAACTTTAATGCTATTACTTATAATTCTGGAGCTGCACTGAGTGGGTTTAACGATTATAGGTCTACTACAACAACAGTTTCTGGAGGAAGTATTGATTTAAGCTCATATGCACTTTTTACTGCTAGTAGTGGAGGGTTAACAATGAATTCTGGAAATTTTACTTTGCCAGCAACTGCTACATCCGTATCTGTTGTAATAGGTGGAGGAACGTTTACTTCTGCAGCAACAAATTTAACTATATCTGGTGCATTAAATATGGGAGGTTCTCCGATTTTTAATGCTAACGGAGGAACTATTACTTTTGCAACTGGAGGAGCAATTCTAACTTGTAATAATTCGACATTTAATATAATTAACTTTACCCATCCTTCTGGGAATATAACTATTAGTAGTGATTGCAGCATGCCGTTAGGCTTAAACGCAACATTAACAAATCTTGGTTCTTTAATTGTAAACGGTGTTTTGTCTGGTACAGGAACATTAACAAAGGCCTCAGGAACAATTAGTATGGCAACAGGTTCAAATTTAAGTGGGTTTAGTAGCTTAGCTTTAGGAAACCTTACTGTTTCTGGTGCTAACTTGAACCTTTCCACATATTCAGCTTCTACAATCACAAATCTAACCCATGGAAGTGGAACGGTTACATACCCGCCTACATTAAATTCTACAAATTTCGCTCAATTTGGAGGAACAATTATTGCACCGTCTACAAATCTAACCGTAAGCAATGCATTTAATTTACAGGCAGGTACATTTACTGCAAATGGTGGAACAATAACTTTAAGTGGTTCTGGTAGTGTAGCTTGCTTTAATCAAACTCTAAATCTTGTAAGTTTTGCTGGACAGACAGGCACAAGAACTGTAGGTTCTGACTGTACATTGCCACTAGGTAATAACCCAACTATTCCAAATAGCATAAGCCTTTCCGGAGTTTTGACTGGAACTGGTTTACTTACAAATACTGCGGGAACTTTAACAGGTTTTAGTGGTGGATCTTTAACAGGCTTTTCTAGCTACACAGGTGTAAATATGACATTAACTGGAGCTGTATTTACTTTAACAACATTTAATCCTGTAACACTTTCAGGAAATTTAACAATTAATAGTAGTTCAGCATTTAGAGCACCTTCTGGAACACTTAATATTGCGGGTGATTTTATATTTAATGGAGGAGTGTTTACACACAATAGTGGAACTGTTAACTTAAACGGAGGAAATCAAAATTTCGTATGGTCTGGAGCAACTTTCTATAACTTAAGGAAAGTTCTAGTAACTCCTTCAGCAGCAACACTCACATTTGTAAGTGGTACAAACCATACTGTTGTTGGAACTCTTACACTACAAGGATACGATGCTTCAAATAGATTGTTTCTAAGATCAAATTCTGTTGTCCAATGGAAGATTGATCCGAGAGGAACAAGAAACATTGCTTTTGTTGATGTAAAAGATTCTAACAATATAAATGCTACAACAATACAAGCGTACAATACAGGAAGTGTTGATAGTACTAATAATACAAATTGGAATTTTGCAGACGGAACTCCTAACGCACCTTCATCTCTTGGCCCATCTAATCTTGTAGATGGTTCTTCTACTTCGGACACTACGCCAACTTTAAGTTTTAATTTAACAGATCCAGACATCGGAGATACTGTTAAGTATACAATTCAGATTTCAACAGCATCGGATTTTTCAGCAATCGTCTCTGAATATACTTCTGTACTAGACGTACAAGGTCTAGCAAGTTTTACTGTTGGTCAGATTGCGGGTTCCGGATCATATAGTACTGGAAATGCTGGACAGACTTTACTCTCAGGTAGTTATTATTGGAGAGTATTAAATACAGATTCTGCTGCATCAGGTTCTGCATATACTACAGCAAATGGAGGTGCAGTAGCCTTTGTTATCGATACTATTGCACCAAATGCTTTTACACCTATAGTAAGTCCTACATCTCCAACAAACGATACATCCCCAGATCTGAGCTTTTCTACTACAGATAACGTTGGAATAGATCATTATGAAGTTCAAATTGATGGAGGATCCTTTGTAACACAAACAAGTGTTTATACACTGCCAACCCAGGGCGAAGGTGCTCACACAGTTACAGTAAGAGCATTCGACGCAGCTGGAAATTTTACAGACGGAACAACAGGATTTACTATCGATACAACAGTTCCAAATGCTTTTACACCTGCAATAAGTCCAACTTCACCAACAAACAATGTCACTCCAACAGTTACATTTTCAACAACAGATGGAGTTGGGATAGATCATTATGAAGTTCAAGTTGACGGCGGTTCTTTCACTACACAAACAAGTGGGTATGTTTTACCAACATTAACAGATGGTGTGCATACAGTAGTTGTAAGAGCATTCGATACAGCTGGAAATTTTACTGATGGGAGTGCAGGAGTAACAATTGATACAACACCACCTGCAGCATTTACTCCAATAATAAGCCCTGCTTCTCTAACAAACAATCAAACACCGACATTAACATTTTCAACAACTGATACATCGGGAATAAATCACTACGAAGTTCAAATTGATGGAGGCTCTTACACTACTCAAACTAGTCCTTATGTATTACCTACTCTAGCGGAAGGAGTCCATAGTATTAATGTAGCAGCTTTTGATAATGCAGGTAATTCCAGAATTGAAAATGTTGGAGTTACTATAGATTTAACCGGAGCAGTAATAACATTTACTGTACCTACTTTAGTAAGTAATTCACCTGTAACTGATACAACGTTTAGTGTAGTGGATAACTTTGGAATAAACGTAGCAGATGTAAATGCTATTGGCGGTTCAATAAATTGTACTCAAACAACAGCAGTTAGACTTGATTGTACTTCAATAATTTCTGCCAGTGGAAACCTAACAATTAATGCAACAGATGTAGCTGGTAATGCAAGTTCAAATTCTAGTAATGGATACACTGTAGATGCTGTAGCACCGGTAGTTACAATTACAGCACCAACCAAAAATTCAGCAGTGACAATAACGGATACAACAATAACAGTTACAGATAACTTTGCAATTAATGCTGTATCTGTAATGGCTACTGGAGGAACAATCTTATGCTCCCAGACTACTTCTGTAAGAGTAGATTGTACTGTAAGTATCTCTGCATCTGGTGATCTAAATGTAAGTGTTACAGACGTTGCTGGAAATCCTGTTTCTAAATCTGAAACTGGATACGTAATTGGTTCTACTCCAAGCTCTCCGAATCCATTCACGCCAAGTGTTAATGTTGATCCATTTACAATAAATACTGCGCCAATAGTCACGTTCTCAACTACAGATACAAGTGGAATAGATCACTATGAAGTTAAAATTGATGGTGGTTCATTCTCAACACAAACCAGCCCATACCAGTTACCAGAACTACAAGAAGGCTTCCATACAATTACAGTCCGTGCAATAAGTAACTCAAGTACATTTACAGATGAAGCTGTAAGCTTTACAATTGATCTTACTCCTCCATCTCAGTTTGTAATTAATCTAAATGTTCCAGACACATCTAATAATACTAGCCCTATTGCAACTTTTGCAGCCCAAGATTCAAATGGAATAGACCACTACGAAGTAAAGTTAGATGATGGTACTTTTACTACACAAAGTAGTCCTTTTCAACTCCCTGTACTTACTGAAGGTGCTCATACAATAACTGTTAAAGCATTTGATGCTGCAGGTAATAGCACAACCTCAATTAAAGATTTCACTATTGATCTAACGGCACCTACTGGAACAATTAACATAAATAACAATGCTACAGAAACCGATAAGAAGAAAGTCGAGTTAACTCTAACAGCTCAAGATGGGCTATCAGACGTTGCATTTATGATTATCTCAGAAGATCCTAATTTTACAGGTGCAATAAATGAACCTTTCTCCCTAACAAAAGAATGGATTTTATCTAATGGAGTGGGAGTTAAGATAATATATATCCGATATATAGATAGTGCAGGTAACATTTCTGAAACCTACTCTAGTAAAATAAACTATCTTGGAGAGGCCATACCTGTTTCCACAGAAGTTAGCAGACCTGTTGAAACTCCATCTCATACTTCAGAGAATCTCTTTATTCAGGCTCTGAATGCAATTAGCAGTATTATAAATGATATTAGGAATTCACCTATAGGCAGAGCAATTGATGTGACTGTACCAGCATATGCAGTAATTTCTTCGGCAATTGTTGGGGCTACGGCTGCAATTGTCTATCCAAATATATTTATTTATGGGTTCTTCTTTGTAAGGAATAGAAGAAAATATAAAAAATTTGGAATTGTTTACGATGTAGAAAGTAAGTCTCCAATTCCATTTGCTCTAGTCAGAGTTTACAATACTCAAACAGGGTTACTTGTTGGAGAAGCTCCAACAGATCTAGAAGGAAAGTATGGATTTGTTTTAGATGCAGGGGATTACAAAATTACGGTAGAAGCTTCTAGTTATCAAAAGTATGTTGAGCAGCTATTATTTGATAACGCGGAAGGTAATTTTGGTAAAAATATTGCATTATCTAAAACTGTTAACATTGGTGGAATTATTACAAACGTTAGAAACAAATTAAATTCAATAAATAGATATATCGTCTATGCTGGTTTTCTTATCTCTGTGATTGCATTGATATTAAACAGGAGTCCATTAAACTTTATTATCGTTGGTGTCTATATTATTCAAGCAATTATAATAATAGTCTTAGATAGGAGGGTCGTTAGACAATGGGGTTACGTTTTTAAGGGTTACGATGAGAAAATTAAGGGAGCTTTCGTCAGGATTTACGATTCTAATGCTAAACAGCTTGAGGTAACAATGACAGATGAGAGAGGCAGATATCACTTTGATTTACAGGATGGTGAGTACTTTATTTCAGCAGATGTGAATGGTTTACAGTTGTCTTATGATGATTTAAGTTCAGAAAAAATATATGTCTCTCCAGCAGGAAATAAATTAGTTAAGGTTACAATAAAAAAAGGAACGCCAATAGACCTTAGACTTAAATTGGTACCAATAGTTCAATCAAGTCAAAGTGTGCCACAGATAATGAATGCTTTTGGAAGTTAACTTACTTTCTTACCTTCTCTCAAGTTTATATTAAATAGAAGGTATGCTCTTAATCCATCTAAAAAACCTGTCCATCCATGAGTCTGCTCTACTCCAACAGCAAAAGAATCTTTATCTAACTTCCATTCACCTTCTGTAATTCTGATTTTTGTAAGGTTATGGCCAATCTCTTCTACTCTTATCTCAACTTCTGTAGTTAGGCCCGTTGCAGCCCAGCTGAGCTCGATTAAAGCATTAGGAATTAACTTAGTAACTCGTACATCAACTTCGCCACCTTCTCCAAAACTCCAACGAACTGATTTTTTTTCTTGTAACTCTCCAGAAGTCGCATTTACAAAATGGTTCACTAGTTTCTTTGGATCGACTATTGCATCGTAAACTTCTGCAATAGGTTTAGGAATTGTTTCTTCAATGTGTAATTTCATAGAATATATTATATCAGATTGAACTACTCTACTGCTTGGATTAC
>JBLGEO010000005.1:0-33006 GCA_047445235.1 Candidatus Dojkabacteria bacterium
ACTGGTGCAATTATTGTTTGACCTGGTGCCCTAATATCGGTAGGCAACTGCTCATGTTGGTGGTAAGGAGCAGAAGCGCTGTGTGATCCAGGCCCATCTGAGGTCTGATAAATACTTGCCTTAGTTGCATCTTTGATAGGACATGCAAAGTTTCCAACTATAAGCGGTCCACCAGTGGTTAACTCACAATTTGCTATACCAGTATCGTTTAGAACATATGGCATAGGATCCATAGAACATGATCCCAGTGGCTGTCCTTCGCCATATCCATCGTAACAGTCTACTTTTCTAAGTTCAAAGTGTAGATGTGCTCCACTTGTTCTACCAGTCACACCAACTTTACCAATTGGCTGTCCTGTAGTAACTTCATCTCCTATATCTACTAGTACACTAGAAAGATGCTCGTAAATTGTCCAATAAACTTTATCTCCAACTTTATGTTTAATTTTTACATAATTACCTGCAGCTGCCTGTAGAGTACCTGTATTTACCCAATTTTTCTGAACTCCAACAACAGTTCCGTTTAAAGCAGCATATACATCTGTTCCAACAGGTATTGCTAAGTCAGTACCACTATGAAGATTGACACCCCATGCTTGAGATACTTTTGCTTTATCTGCATTTTCTCTTAGAGGATTTGTTAATCTTAAATTATCATCGTCACATTTTGGATTCTCTATACCAGCTGGTATACAAGAGAAACCTGGTACATCTGGAATATTTGTTCCACCATTACACATTTTCTGATTGCTTTCAGGATACAAGGTACATATAGTTTTTATGTAGTTCTCACAGTAGCTTCTGCCATTTTGAGAACAATCTCCTAGATAAGCTTTTGCAGCATTTGTGACATCTAAGACTGTCCATTGGTCACGATTTAAATCGTTAGCTGTTTTAGAGTCATTTTTTAACTTGGCTCCTGCTGCACATAATGCGTAGCCTACGTAAGACCTCTCAAGAACATTAGTCATTCCTGATTCAAAATAGGTTGGATTAGTATAAGTAACACCAAGTTTTTCTAAGCAGTTCTTTGTATTGTAAGTGTAAACTCCAAAACCATCTCCATCCAATGCACCATACCCAGCTAATCCTCCTTTGTACCATGATATATTATGAAACTGTGCTGGTCCCCATACAGGATTATTATCCTTCCTCTGATTTGATTGCTGGAATGGATCTCCGCTAAGTGAAGGCATACTACCAGGTGTTTCTCTTTCTAGAAGACCAATTAGAATTCCTTTTGGTATATTTTGGGCTGCTTCAATTTGCTCAGTTAGCGCTTGAAGACCTTTTGTGAATGTTAGATTTCCTCCAAGAGATACAACATCCGCTGCTGCTGCTGATACATTGGGTATACATGCAAAATTACATGCACCGTTAACTTTATAACCTCTTCTACATAGTTCTACCTCAAACTTTCCAGTGAATCTTGTATCGTAAGAATTAGTAATGCATGTAGCATCTTTGGATGGTAGAGTAAAATCGTATGGCCAAATTTGATCTATCAATTTTATAACTTCCTTGTCCAAAGCGTCTCCAGTTAATTGAGGCTTATTAGCAATTAAATAAAGTTTTATAGAATTTTTTACATCTGCATTATTTTCTAAGTCTGTTCTAGTAAATTTTGCACCTATTTCTCTTTGGTCACAACTTAATAGTGGAAGACTAGTTATTTGACTAGACAATCCACTTATAAGAATGTAACCCTGGTCACTGCTTGGTCCACCTTTTTCAAAAAATGGGTTTGGTATTCTTTGCTCTGCACCAAGATTAGTGCTGTTAGCATAAACAGAGTAGTACTCTTGGAATAAATCTAAGTAGCCAAGCCAATCATAATAATTATCGGTCTTTTTTACTGCATCTGATGCAGTTCCTCTAGCAAGTAGATTATTATTGTTAAAAATATTGCTTTCTGTAACTGTTGCCGTTGCTTTAGAATCACCAAGAATATCTGGGTAGTATGTCTTTTCTGGATCTTGTGCTTTGTATAAAGAATCCTTTGCATCCTTCACTTCAGCATTGCCATCTCTTAACATTGAGTAAGATTCAACATCCCAACCAATATTATTACTTACAACCATCTTTAGATTTCTGCTTTTTAGAGAGTTATTTAATCTTTCATATAAAGTAAATAGTGAGTCATAGATTCCAGGAATATCTACATTTGGAGCTGGTGCAAAGCTGTTGTCCTTGTAGTAAATTTTGTCGGTTCCTTGTGGAGTGTAGTTAAAACAATTATTTCTTAGATCATCTAATGTTTTGGAATCAAAATTTTTGTTTAGCGTACAAGTTCCTTTTTGAATATCTTCTGGCTGACATGCTACAAAAAAGTTGCAAGGTACTCCATCTACTGTATCATTTGCTCCAGTTACAACATCACATTTTAGAGTTGAGTTAGCAACATATTTAATTTCTGGGTTAATATTTCTTTCCGCATATTGTGAACACATTTGACTAAAATCTCCAACATTAACTTGTTGGCTTGTACTTACAACAACTTCTGGTCCAAATATATAATCATCTGGATTTTTTAGAACCTTCATGTTCGTATTTGACGGAATACTTTCATACTTTTGCGGAGTATCGAAAGGGTTATAGTCTCTAATTGTTTTTATAATATTTGTAGGACATTTATCTATTAGCTTTCCTTTGTAATAAACAGATCGTTCGTCTGGTATATAAGACTTACCATCACTTATTACTTCATAGCACGAAGATCCATCGTACTGTCGAGCTACTATACCTCTCAAATTATCTGCCTCTATATCTGACTTTGTATTTGTAGAAACGCTTCCTGGGCTTGGTGCAGCTTGTAGTCCAGGTACACCAGCATACTCACTGGAAAATCGGACTAAATCAGTAGAACAGTTTATTGCAGAGCCTAGCCATGGCATTGGATAACCATCGCCTATTTTGGAAGCAAATTGATTGTAAGGATCGTAAATACTTGAGTTTGTGAGCGAAGCTACATTTGCACAAATAGGCGTGTAGTTTTTCGTATCTGTTCCAAAGCTAGAGTTTGATCCAAATGACTTTATAGGAGCTCTTACTCTCACTGTCTTTATTATTTTATAATCACAATTATTAGATACACAATTTACTTTAAAAGTAGGGCTTCCTGTTTTATCCTCAGTCTTAGAATAAATTGCTTTTGCAAGAGAGCTGTCCGGAGCAACTAACTGAACCTTCTTTGGATTATCAGCATAAAGTGTTGAGTCAAAATTACAGTCTACCCAAGGTCTTGGTTTAGAACAACTAGAAGTCATATCATAAATAACAGAGATAGGAATAGGCAAAGGTTTAGGTTGCCCAGCTCCAAGTTCACCATCCTCAAAGGATCTAAAGAATAACACTCCATCTACATTACTATCGTCACAAAACTGATTAAAAGTATTTTTTAAGTCATCATTTGTTCCGGAAAATTTACCAAATTCAGTAATTATTGTTTTAAGTCCATTACTATCTACAACCTGCTTCATTCCAGTATCCGCATAGAATGAATACGCCGATTTACCATCCGTGTTATATGTATTACCAGCAAGGTAATCAAATAGACCTAAATTTAGCCCCCTCCCATTTAATAGGTACTCTTTAATATCGTCGTTTTGCCTATTAGTCATGTTAAATGCAGCCGGAGCAATGTACATATTTCCTCCAAGTTTAACTCTTATGTCTTGTAGCTGGTCTGCAAAGTAATTAGCCCTATCGACTAAATCTTGATATGGAACACTTGCCGCGCTACCAGCACCAAACGCCGCTGCCTCTCCATTAGTACCCGGCTCGTTAGGTCCTACTAATCCAACAAACACAGACCCAGGCCTTTGCTGGTCAATTAATAGTGACACAGTTTTATAGAAGTTAGGAATACTATCGTCGTAAAGATTAAATGCACAAGAATCTGAATAACAAAGTCTTATAACTGGAAGTAACCCTGAATCGTTTGCATCTATAACAAATTGAGCTGCTCTTCCAGGATCATTAAATAGAAATAGTCCCAAAATATTACCCATCTTAAGATCTTTCTTAAGACTATTATTACCTTGTGCAAATTGAATCTCATTGTTCCAACCTAGACTACCTTGATTAATACCTCCTTTACCAGATTCTAAAGAAGTTCCACCGCCGGCATTAATACTTCTTAACTGTTTACCAGTTAGTGGGTTATATGCAATACATCTATCAGGAGAGTCTACAATATCAATTTTAGGACTACTTAAATCTAGACTATTAAAGTTAGCACCTGGGGCACATTGTAGAACAGGATCGACATCATCAGTTTGAATCGAACTTTGGAAATCAACAGTTCCACCATTATTAAAGTAAAATGCAGATAGACCATATCCCTTTGAGTAATATTTTTCTTCCCCGGCTCCCGCACCAGCAGTGTTTTTTAATACAACTGTCCCATTGTCATTATATAATGAAGATATCTGAGGCCCATTACCACCTAGACTTGCATAATCTACTTTATATGTAGGGTTAGTAACTTGGAAATCTTCGGTAGGACTACATTGTTGTCCAGAAGGTGTGTCGGAATCTCTATAGTAAGTTTTTATTTTCTGCTGAGAGACCTGTTCTTGACCTGGACTCCAGCATCTTGGTATAGCTCCACCTACATTATTATTACCGTCAAATACTCTATAATATGCTCTCAAACCATCTGCACATGTTCCATCCCAAGAAGTATCTTCTACAAAATAAATATTATTATTGTCATAATAATATAGTTCATAATCATTACCCTTCTGAACTTTGAATGCCGAATGCCCTTGGAATGTAAGTTCGTTTCCACTTGCATCTTTGTCTACTATCTGAAAACTTTGTGGAACAGGACCTGGACCATTCTTTGTACAGTATTTAACATCGTATCTTGGTGCATTTTGAGCATACATGTACTGTAATAAGTCTATCTTATCTCCACAAGCAGAAGATTGAATTTTACCTGGATTAGGCAATGCAATTGCTACGACATTTGAATCATCGGGGAAAATAAGAGCAAATGCACTTTCAACAAATCCAAAAGGTCTAAGTCCATATGACCTTAAATCTCTTATTAGATTAACACTTGAGAGAAGAATAATTACGCCTAGAAACAAAGCCACTAGGACTTGTGACCTGTTTAGGTTTTTTAAAATTTTTAAAGTCTTTGTAACCTTACTCATTAAAGTTATTAAACATATTCATTCTAAAGGAAATAGAGGTCACAATCAACATGAATTTGGTATGAAGCCTGCACTGAAATACATTATTGTGTAAGGTTTATGATGTTGAAACCTTTAATTATAAATTAGATAATTTTATGATAATATAATTTTTATTTTATCACTGCTAGCAGTATCTAATCCCACCTGCTAACATTGTGGTATAATTTCTAAGTAAAATTTTAATAATTTACTATGAACATATCCGATCTTTTCTCTAACAGAACGAACGAATCCCTTCAAGTTGCACTGGCAAAAACAATAGAAAAACATCAAAGAGCTGTCGATACAGAAGAAATTCTCTACGGATTAACTCACGATGAAATCGTGATGAATAAAATCTTTAAGGAATTAGGAATTGATACAAATGAACTTCAAAATCAACTAGACAAACAGATATCTGATGGAACATATACTGGAAATCAACCAACATTTACTCCTAGAGCAAGCCAAGTTATACAACTAGCATATCAAGAGTCTCTGGCACTTAATCATACCTACATAGGAACAGAGCACTTATTGCTTGGTTTAATACTTGAAGAAGAAGGTTTAGCCGCACAAATTTTGAGAAGATATGGTGTTACACATATAAAAGCAAGGCAAGCAGTAATTAAGGCTGTTGGCGAAGGAGACAAAGAGGGTTCTGAAGTTGGAAAAAGTTCTGAAACACCTACATTGGATGAGTTTACTAAGGACCTAACGGATCTGGCAAAACAAGACAAAATCGACCCAGTAATTGGAAGAGATGAGGAAATTACACGGGTTGTGGAAATACTTTCAAGAAGAAAAAAGAATAACCCAGTCCTAATAGGAGAACCTGGCGTTGGTAAAACAGCTATAGCAGAAGGGCTTGCCCAAAGAATTATTTCTGGTCAAGTTCCAGAGGTACTAAGAGATAAGAAAGTAAAATCACTTGATCTAACTTCCCTTATTGCTGGTTCTAAATTCAGAGGTGAATTTGAAGAGAGAGCCAAAAAATTGATTGGGGATTTAGAGAAAGCAGAAAGAAATGTAATTTTGTTTATAGATGAATTGCATACAATTGTTGGAAGTGGAGCACAACAGGGAGAATTAGACTTTTCGAATATGATTAAACCTGCACTAGCTAGAGGCGAACTTCAGGTTATTGGAGCTACTACTTTAAACGAGTATCAAAAATATATTGAAAAAGACGCAGCATTGGAAAGAAGATTTCAGCCTGTGATCGTCGAAGAACCAAGTGTAGAGGATACAATTACAATTCTAAAAGGAATTAAGGAAAGATACGAAGCTCACCACAAATTAAAAATAAATGAAGATGCAATTGTTTCTTCAGCAATTTTATCTAATAGATATATTAAAAATAGGTTTCTTCCAGACAAGGCAATAGATGTTTTAGACGAAGCTGCATCTAGAGTGAGACTTAGAGTTACTAGTGAACCTAAAGAACTGCAAGTCTTAAAATCACAGATTAAAAAACTGGAAACAGAAAGAGAATCTTTAACTAGAGGAGGACAACATAAAGAATCTGCAGATATTAAAGTAAAAATAGAACAACTCAAAGAAGAATTAGCTCCGATTGAAGCTGCATGGCAGAGAAAAAGAGGTACTGGAACACCAGAAGTAAATGTGTCAGACATTAACGAAGTTATTTCGAGAATGACTGGAGTACCAATTACAGAATTAAATAAGGCAGAAAAAGAGAACTTACTAAATCTTGAAGAGAACTTACATAAAAGAGTTATTGGACAAGATGAAGCTGTTCTTCTTGTTGCACAAGCAGTAAGGAGAGCTCGAACTGGAATGAAAGATCCTCGTAGACCAATTGCATCTTTCTTATTTTTAGGTCCTACTGGTGTAGGAAAGACAGAGTTGGCTAAGGCGTTGTCTGAGTTAGTATTCGGCGACGAAGATGCCATGATAAGACTTGATATGAGTGAATATATGGAGAAGTTTTCTGTCTCAAGATTAATCGGCGCACCTCCAGGATATATAGGTTACGACGAAGGTGGACAATTAACAGAAAAAGTTAGAAGAAAACCTTATGCTGTAATTCTTCTTGATGAAATTGAAAAAGCACATCCAGATGTGTTTAATATTCTTCTCCAAGTACTTGACGAGGGTAAATTGACTGATGGGAAAGGCAGAGTTGTTGATTTTAAAAATACAATTATAATAGCCACCAGTAATATTGGTGCTGACTTAATAGTTGCAGCAATGGGAGCTAAAGAAGTAGGTAAGATGCTGGATTCAATGAAACCAAAAGAAGATAAAAATGGTTTAGTTAGAATGAAATCAAGTTCTAATGTAATTCCACAGTGGGAAGACTTAAAGGAACAAGTTTTTGAAGTACTAAAAAAACATTTTAGACCAGAGTTCTTAAATAGATTGGACGAAATAATAATGTTTAAGGCGCTAACAATGTTTGAAATAGAAAAAATTGTTACACTTGTGCTGGAAAATTCAAAAAAACTACTAAAAGATCAAGGTATTGATATTGAGTTTGACAAAAGTGTTGTTGCAGAAGTTGCAAGATTAAGCTTTAACCCTCAGTTTGGTGCAAGACCTATTAAAAGAACTGTTCAAAGAGAAATTGATAATTTAATATCGCATGAACTTTTGGAGGATAAAATTAAAGCAGGAGATAAAGTTCAGATTAAATTTAAAGGAAGTAAATTTGAATTAGTAATGGCTAGTAATTAACCTTCTTCTGCAGTTGCAAATACAAGATCATTGTAGAGAATTGTTGTAAGTTCCAACTTTGATTTTAGGTCCTCAGCAAATTCCTTATTCTTCGCCTCTTTAAACTCTATGGCATCTATATAAAGTTCCATATTTTGTTCAAATTTTGTTAATAGACTTGAGAAAGCAATCGGAGAGATTTTAGTACTTTCTGCTAGTTTGCGAACAGCATTTAAGAAAAAATCTTGCTGATAGTATTTATCTCCTTCTGTAAAGTTTTTAAAACTTAAAAGAAATAAGAACTGTAATGCTCTTAGCCTCATATTTTCTATTACCTCTGTTTTAAACTCATTTATACTTAGAATACCTTCAGATTGTGGATCAAATACTTCTTGGAGCCATATACAATGTGCGGGATCATTTAGTATATAAATAAGTTCATCTATATATTTGCTATCTTTATACGACGCTTTAAAATCATCAAGAATATCAAAGTCTAGTTTTACAGAAACATATCTTGGTTTGCTTTTCCAAAGTTCATCTTTTGAGAACGGTTCCCTAGGGTTATCTGTAAGTCCAAATGGTCTAGGGTAAGTCATGTGATAATTAGGCCAGTTTTCTAGTGGACCTAATGAATCAGAATAATACTTATACAAGTTGGCATATTGTTGTCTTTGGAAATTTATGAAATCTGCAAGAAGGTTATTAAAAGTATCAATTGCATCTTGATATCTTAACTTTCTGCTTTCTTGTTGTTGTTCTAGTGTTTCTGGCATATAGTTATATACACAATAATGCTATCACAAACATTCAAATAATTGATACAATATTTCTATGGGTGTTTTAATACTAATCTTTGTAATAGTTTTATGTATACAGCTAGTATTAGCATTATTTGCGTGGGGATCTAAAAGACAAATTGAATCAAAGTATTCACATCCAACTGGTGAAGGTGTTGAACCAGCGCAAATTATAGAAGAGTACTACAAGGACGAAGTTACTAAATTCCGAATTCAAGCATCTGATGAAATTTATGAACCTGCATTTGCAGAAGCAGACTTCTTAATTATAAATAAGAATAAGATTTATAAGAAAGATCTTTATACAAACTTCTACGTAATTTTCCAGGCAGAACTCACTAAGAAAGAGTACAGATTTCTTAGGTTTGCAGGAAATCTTCAGAGCTTCGTATTTTTACTTGAGATTATTATATTCCTAATTGCAATCGCAACTACATCAAATGTTAAAGAAGTTCTGCTATATCTCTCAATTGGTTTAGAAGTCTTATGCTTTATTTTTACTCTAATCAGTTTTATTCAAATAGATACTCTTTTAGAGGATGCACTTATACTTGCGAAAATGTATTTGAAACTGGACACTATAGAAGAGATAAGAGTAATGGCTTTAAAAGGAGATTTAAGATATATAGTATTTGAATATCCTTTCGAAGTTGTTTGGAGACTGGTACAATTCATCCGATAGAGCTACCTTCATTTTCTTTAATAAATCGCCTCTTTACGTTATACTTTGTAGCGTTATTCCATAAACAATTTACTAAATTTTAGCCAAGTTAAGTATGTTCCCAAAATTCAAGAAAATAGGTGTCGATCCGAACTCAAGACAAATCAAGTTAACAGATAAGCCTCTACAGCAAATTAAAGACTTAAGAGAAAAAACAAAAGATATGAGTTTTCAGGAAATGAGAACTAGAGTTACAGAAATGAAAAAAGAGTTGGCAGAAATGACTGCAAAAATCCCTAGTGATTTAAAACTTTCTTTAACAAAAGTAGACAGACAAGCTGGTTTACCTAAAGCAGAGAAAGAAATTCAAGCTAAGCTTTATGAGTTTATGCCAGAAATTTATGCTTTTGTAGACGAAGTATTCGCAAGGAAAGTAGGATTTAGATATCACGATGTTCAACTAAGAGCTGCAATCATTTTGGCTCAAGGACAGAGACTTGTTGAGTTATTTACAGGAGAAGGAAAAACAATGACATTCCAACTTCCATTAATTCTTTACTCACTTGTAGGCAGAGGTGCACATTTAGTTACAGTTAACGACTACCTTTCTAGAAGAGATGCAGAATATGCTGGTCACATTGCAATTGAGCTTGGATTAAGTGTAGGAATTATTAATTCACAGGTTTCTTACAGATTTATTGCAGACGATCAAATTAGTGCATACAAAGGAGAAGAAGGACAAAAGGTAAGAGATGCAATCAAGAACTTAGATATAAGCAACATGGATGGTGCTAACTTAATTGAATGTACAAAGATAGAAAGCTACAACTGTGATATTACTTACGGAACTAACAATGAATTTGGTTTTGACTATTTGAGAGACAACATGGGCTGGGATTTAGCACAGCTTTCACAAAGAGAACTTTACTTCTGTATTATTGACGAAGCAGACTCAATTTTAATTGATGAAGCAAGAACACCACTTATTATCTCTGGAGTTCCAAGTGATGCAAACACTACAAAGTACCAGCAATTTGCTGCTGCTGTAGATCCTTTAGAAGAAGATAAAGACTTTATTGTAGACCATAAATCTAGGTCAGTAAGCTTAACTGAGGAAGGAATTAAACATGTAGAAAATAACTTAGGAGTAGATAACTTATGGATGGATTACTCTAATGCATACCATATCGAAAACGCATTGAAAGCTAAATCCATGTTTAAAAGAGATGATGAATACATGGTAAAAAACGGAGAAGTTCTTATTGTTGATGAGTTTACTGGAAGAGTTCTAAAGGGAAGAAGATACTCTGAAGGTTTACATCAAGCGATTGAAGCTAAAGAGGGAGTACAAATCCAACAGGAAAGCAAAACTTACGCTACTATTACATTTCAAAACTTCTTTAGACTTTACAAGGTTCTCTGCGGAGGATCCGGAACAGTTTTAACTGAAGCTGAAGAATTCTTTAAGATTTACGGAATAGAATCTATAACAATTCCAACAGATAAACCTGTAATAAGAATTGATCATAAGGATAGGATTTATAAATCTCAAGAAGCTAAATTTAAAGCTGTTGTTGCAGAAATTAAGGAAATGAACCAAAGAGGACAACCTGTTCTAGTTGGGACAACTTCTGTAGATAGATCTGAGATTATCTCTAAGTTATTAGATTTGGAAGGAATTGCTCATGAAGTTTTAAACGCAAAATACCACGAACAAGAAGCAAAAATTATTGAGAGAGCAGGAAGAAATGGAGCAGTAACTGTTGCTACGAATATGGCAGGAAGAGGAGCGGATATTGTTATTGGAGGAGGAAGAAGAGGGGATGATGCTTGGAAAGAAATTTCAGCACTTGGTGGTTTGCATGTTATTGGAACAGAAAGACACGAATCTCGAAGAATTGATAACCAGTTAAGAGGAAGAACAGGTAGACAAGGAGAACCAGGTTCTTCTAGATTCTATGTTGCTCTTGATGATACTTTAATGAAGATTTTAGGCGGAGAAGTAATGTCTGGATTAATGAGCAGAGTTGGAATGCAGGACGATATGCCAATAGAGATGGGATTTATTTCTAGACAAATTGAGATGGCTCAAAAAAGAATAGAAAATATTAACTTTGATTCTAGAAAGCAAGTTGTAGATTACGACGATGTTATGAACCAGCACAGAGAAATTTTCTACTCAAGAAGAAGAAAATTCTTAAATAGTGTTGAAAATGCATCTGGAAAATTTATTGAAGGTGTAAAAATTATTGATGTAAATATTCCAGAGTATAAAGACTTAAAAGATTCACATAAGGAATCTATTGAAGAAGCTAGAGCAAAAGTAAGAGCAACAATTGAAAAGATATTTATAGGTGATATTAAGAAATCTGTTAACGACTTTTTAGCTGTAAATCCAAGGTTAAACGAAGATAAACAGAAAAAGTTAATAGAAACATTTGCAGCATTTGTTCCAGCTGGAATGATTACAGAAGAAGTTGGAGTTAGAGAAGGAGAAGTTTGGCCAGAAGTTTTACAGCAAGTTAAAGATATCAAATCTAAAGACTTACTTAACTATTTTGCCAACTTAGCAGAAAAGTCTTTCCCTAGAAAATTAAATGATTTTGGTGAAGACTTCTATTATCTTGCAAAAGTCTTAATGTTACAAAACACTGATAACCTTTGGGTTGATCATTTAGAGTTAATGAAAGACATTAGAGAAGGAATTGGACTACAGGCTTACGCTCAAAAAGATCCATTAGTTGAATACAAAAACGAGGCTTACTTAGTGTTCTCTATCTTTATAGATAGAATTAATTCAGAAGTAGCCAAGAAGATTATGAATATTCAGAAAGTAGATAAGAACGATGTTCCTCAACAGGCACAAAGTCTAAATACAAACGAGAATGCAATCACTGACATCTTAACCGGAGATAGAGAATTTGTTGCAGAAGACTCCGGTGCAGTAAGAGCAGATGATGTAATTAGAAAAGCAATTAGAGAAAGAGATAAAAACCAATCTTCTCTTCAAAATAACAGGATTGATGATGGATTAAAGACCAAGAAAAATGAAAAATTCGAAAATATTGGAAGAAACGATAAAGTTTCTGTCAGGTTTAAAGACGGGAAAGAAATGAAAGATGTAAAGTTCAAGAAAGTTGAGAATGATATTAAAAATGGAGATGCAGTATTAATAGCATAATATGAATAATTATGAAGTAGTAAGAGAAAAGATAAGGTCTACTCCTATTACTTCTGAAACTGAAACAGGTGAAAAAGTTATATTTGGTAATACAGGCTTTAAAGTATTCTGGTTTAAACAGAAGAATATAAACCAATGGCACTTTACACCTCAAGATGAATCTGTGGCACCTGCGAAAGCAGATATGGAAATTAGAATAATATTTTCTAGAATGTTTTTGTGTGGGTTTTTTGAATTTTTAAAAGAAACTACTAAAGGAAGAAGTATCACTGAACTTGAATCGACTACAAACAAAACCATGAAAGACTTCTTAATTTCTGCATTAGGGGAAGAAAATATAGAAAGCATTGAAGTTGATGATGGGAAGTACTTTACAAAAATCGATATAGCAAAAATATTAAAAAACGACGCTCTAATGAAAATACTAGAGAGAAATTATAATTATGCTTTAAATCCAAATCACCCACTTTATCTTCCACCTTATGAATAAATTAAAAAAATTCTTTGTTGCCTTCTATAGGTTATCTAGATTAAATGTAATTTTAAAGGACTACTTTCCCTTTCTTACTATAGTTACAATAATCGGAATAGGGTTTAAGATAAGCCTCTTTGATTATGCATTAGCAATTCTAGTTTCTCTTTCTGTTCATTGCTATTCATTTATTGTTAATGATTGTGAGGATGCGGAAGATGATGCTATGGATGAAAAAAAGGCTAAAAGAAATCCAATCTCGTCTGGTTTTATAACATATAGGCAAGGTCTCATGATTTTGCAGTTAACATCTTTTCCAGCATTAATCTTAGTTTTTGCATTCCAAGGTATTCCAGCATTCTTAGTAATTCTATCTGCAATACTAACGGGACATTTATATTCATGGAAGAAAATAAGATATAAGTCTTACCCATTTGTAGATTTAGCTTCTCATGCTTATGCATTGGGGGCATTCCAAGTAATTTATTTTATGCTTTTAAAGAATGCAGATACTGGCTTAATACCTTTACTCGTTCTTGCAGGAGTTGTACTTGTATCCATGGGAGGTGCATTGTTTAACCAAGTTAGAGACTTCTCTGTCGATGTAAAATCTAAGCTAAATAACACAGCAATAACGATTGGAAAAAATAATGCTAATTTCTTTTCTATAGCGTTCTATTCATTAGGAGTTTCTTTAATTGCAGTTGCTGTAATTTTAAGACTAAGCCGACTTTCTTAACAAATATAGCTTTTCCTGGTAGTATATTTGAAAGCTTACTAAGTTAATATATGAGGGAAAAAATAATAGCTGCCTTTGCTGCTGTGCTAATAATATTATGTGCACTTCCTTTCATTATCATTCTACCTCAAGAAGAATATCGAACTGCTGAACAGCTTGCCAGCAGAAATTCGTCTTTTCAAACAATTGATGGCGTTAAGATAC
This sequence comes from Candidatus Dojkabacteria bacterium, assembly GCA_047445235.1. Lineage (GTDB taxonomy): Bacteria > Patescibacteriota > Dojkabacteria > J137 > J137 > JBDSRX01. The sequence goes on from JBLGEO010000005.1 coordinate 13,920, forward strand.
ATTACGAAGTATATGGAGATCCTGTAAACCCACCTGTAGTTTTGATTCATGGCTTTGGCGGATCTACGTTTACATGGCGGGAAACAATTCCATTTTTACAGGAGAATAAATTTTATGTTATAGCAATTGATTTAAAAGGATTTGGACTAAGTCAGAAAGGTTTAGATTTGGACTATTCGCATACATCACAAGCCAAAATGATTAGCGAACTCTTAAAAAATCTGAATGTAAAGGATGCTGTAATTGTAGGGCATAGTATGGGAGCTAATGTAGCAATAACACTTTCAATAGAACACCCAGATAAAGTAAGTAAGCTAATTTTAGTAGATGCTGTTATCAATAAGATTGATTCCAATCCCTTATCACAGTTATCTCCACTTATAAATGTATTTCCAATTGAACAGTATGCACGGCAGTTTCTTTTAAGATATGTAACAAACGATAAGGTAAAGGATATTCTTAAATCCGCTTATAATGATCCTGAACTTGTGACAGATGATGATGTTAAAGGATACTCAGATGCATTAAAAATGAAAGATTGGCATGACTCAGTGATTGGGATAATTAGAGATAGCAGCAAAAATAATTTATCTAAAAGCCTGGACCAAATAGGTAAACCTGTACGAATTATTTGGGGATTACAAGATCCATGGATAAATATAGAAGATGGAAAGAAGATTAATGTGGATATAAAAGGATCAATTATGGATGTTGTTGAGGATGCTGGGCATTTGCCAATGGAGGAAAAGCCTTCAGAATTCAATGCTATACTATTGAAGGACATGAAATAATAAATCTTACCCTCAACTTATGATAAATATTGGAGATACCGTTCCTAACGTACCCGTAAAAGATAAAGATAATAATGATGTTAAATTGAGAGACTTCTTAGATAAGAAATATTTAGTGCTTTACTTTTACCCGAAAGATGAAACTCCAGGATGTACTGAGGAGGCTTGCTCTTTTAGAGATAATAATGAAGTTTTGGAAAAGCTAGGTGCAAGGGTAGTAGGTGTAAGTTCAGATTCACAAAAATCTCATGGTAAATTTATAAAAAGAGAAAGCTTAAACTTTGAGCTACTTTCTGACGAATCTCACGATCTACAAAATGCTTTTGGAGTATGGGCAGAAAAAAGTATGTTTGGTAAAACATATATGGGCACATTAAGGACAACTTATCTTATAGATAAGTCAGGAAAAATCTTAGAAATCTGGGGACCAAATGCCGAAAACAAGGTCACTACTAAAACCCATGCAGAAGATGTTGCTGCAAAGATTAAATCCTTAAAATAACCTTTCTTTATGTCACCTCGCACAGCATAGCGTAATGCGGGGTCTAATAGTAGGGTAAATTCTTATGTGGTTAGAAAACCCTAAAAAACTAGTTCCGATGTCTATAGATAAGTCCAGTTTTGGCAATGCAGCTACATGGCTTACTACACCCAAAATAGAAAGTCTATTAAGAATAGAGAAATAGCATACTGTGCTTCTTTGACTCTTCTGATAGAATATAAATATAAAGCTAAGATTTTATAAAGAATTTTAGCTATTTTACTTAGAATCCCCAGGATTGATTATGAGTTTTACTCACCTACACGTTCATACTGAATACTCTCTACTAGACGGGGTAAATAAATCTACAGCATTGTTTGCTCGAGTTAAAGAGCTTGGAATGAGCTCAGTAGCTATTTCCGACCATGGAGTTATGTATGGTGTTCCAGAATTCTGGAAGTATTCCCATGATTTTGGAGTAAAGCCAATTATTGGTTGCGAGATCTATATGTCTCCTGGAGAGATGAGCATTAGAGAAAAGATTGATGGAGTAAAGTACTATCACTTGCTTCTTCTTGCTAAAAATAGAACTGGATATTTAAATTTAATAAAGCTAGTTTCAGAAGCACAGCTTCATGGAATGTATTATAAGCCTAGGGTTGATAGGGCTACACTTGCAAAGTACTCCGAAGGATTAGTCTGTACATCTGCGTGTATGGCTGGTCCATTATCTAGGAACATTTTAAGAGGAGACATTCCTAAGGCTGAAGACTGGTTACAATTCCTAAAGGGAACTTTTAAAGATAATTTCTTTATTGAACTTCAAAGACATGGATACGACCTAACAGACAACCTTTCACCTGACTATATTCTAAGAACTAATGATGATGAGGGTAGTGAAGAGTCAATTGATAATTCTAATCAACAAAAATATAGTAATAATATTCTTAAAGAACTAGCTTCCAAATATAAAGTTTCATTAGTTGCGACTGCTGACGCACATTATTTAAAGAAAGAAGATAAAGAAGTTCAAACTATGTTGTTTGCTATAAAAGATGGCAAATTACTCTCTGACGACGATTGTAGGACAGGTTACGAAGGAACATATATATTATCTCCTGAAGAGATGGAGAAGAAGTTTGGTGACGAAAAAAGTGCTGTAGACAATACTCAAAGAATTGACGAATCCATTGAAGAGTTCTCACCAACTTTCGATAGAATTCAGCCAAAATTTTGGAATATTCCAGAAGGTGATACTTCCGAAAGCGTTTTAAGGAGTATGGTCTATGAAGGTTCTATAAAAAAATATTCAAACTCAAATTTTAGAATTCCTAATTCAATTGATGATGAGAAAGGCACATTTGAAGAACGAGCAAAAAGAATATTTGTTCAGGAATTAATTGAGAGATTGGATATGGAATTAAATTTGATCCATGTAAAGGGTTACGACGATTACATGCTTGTTGTAGCAGATATCATGAAATGGTCCGCAGCAAACGATATTCTAATGGGAGTCAGAGGTTCAGTAGCTGGTTCCGCTGCTGCTCACTGTTTAGATATTGTGGAAGTTGAACCAATAAAATGGGAACTATATTTTGAAAGATTCTTAAACCCAGAAAGACCATCCCCTCCCGATATTGATATGGATATCCAAGATTCTAGAAGAGACGAAGTCTTGAATTATGTAAAAGAAAAGTATGGTCACGATGCGGTTGTTGCTGTTTGTACTTTTGGAAGGTTAAAAACTAAAGCAGCAATTCGAGATATCTCGAGAGTTATGAATATAGATTTAAAAACTGCAGATAGACTTTCTAAACTTGTTACAGTACTTTTTGGTAAACCATATACAATAGAAAAAATGATGGAAACAAGTTCAGAATTTGCAGGAATTATTAATTCAGATCCTCAACTTGAGAAAATGTCAGAAGTTGTTAAAAAGATAGCAAATATGTCCAGGCATATGTCTGTACATGCTTGTGGACATCTAATTACACCTGGACCAGTAGTCAATTATGTTCCTTTACAATATGAGTCTGGAGGAAGCGAAGGAGGAGACAGTAGAATAATTACTCAATATGAAGGACCATGGCTTGAAGAACTTGGATTAATGAAGTTCGACTTTCTTGGATTAAGAACACTTACAATTATTGCTAATACAATAAAATACGTTAAACAAAGTAAGGATATTGATATAGACTTTTATTCAATTCCAGAAAGTGACAAATTAGCATACGAACTATTCGCGAAAGGAGAAACAACTGGTGTATTCCAATTTGAGTCTCCTCCAATGAGGCAATACTTAAAAGACTTAAGGGCAGAGACACAAGAAGATTTGTGCTTTATGGTAGCCGCTTATCGACCTGGGCCTATGAAGTACATTCCAGACTATATTTCTAGAAAACATGGGACACAAAAGACCGAGTTATTAATTCCAGCATTAGGAAATATAGTTGGAAAGACTTTTGGATTTGCTATTTATCAAGAACAAGTTATTAGAATTGCTGTGGATTTAGCTGGATATTCAATGGGGCAAGCAGATGTTCTTAGAAGAGCAATGGGAAAAAAGAAACTTGATGTTATGAAAAAGGAAGAGGCAATATTTAAAGAAGGGGTTAAGAAGAATGGTTACGATCAAAACGTTGCAGATAAGCTTTGGGATTATTTACTTCCATTTGCTGACTACGGTTTTAATAAAGCTCACGCAGCTGGTTACGCTGTCCTCGCATACAAATGCGCTTACTTGAAAGCTCACTACCCACTACAATTTATGACTGCACTTTTGCATTCAGACATTTCAGATATGGATAGAGTAGCTACAGATATGAGTGAAGTAAGAAGATTAGGTTATAAAGTTTTACCACCGAACGTAAATAAATCTAATGTGGACTTTACTGCAGAAGGTGAGGATTCAATAAGATTTGGTTTAGGGGCTATTAAAAATGTAGGAGCTAAAACGTGTTCGGCTATTTTACAAGAAAGATTACTCAATGGCTCGTTCCGTAATTTTGATGACATGATAGGAAGAGTTGGTATGGCAAATTTTAATAGAAAAAGTATTGAGTGTCTAATAAAAGCCGGAACAATGGATGAATTTGGAGACAGAAATTCTCTAATAAAAATTATTCCAGAAGTTGTAAGTAAATTTACAGAGAGAAAGAAAATTCAGGATGTTGGTCAGACAGATATGTTCTCAATGTTTGAGGATGAGCACGATGAACCTTTGGTAACAAACTATTCTGCAACACCTTTTCCACCTACAGAACCTTCGTCAGAAAAGGAAAAAATGAATTGGGAAAAAGAATTACTAGGACTATTTATAACAACTCATCCACTTGATACTTTCAAATGGGTAAATCTAACTGGAAGGTATAATAGACTTTCGGAGGTTGAACACACAAATGCTGGGAACAAAGTTAAGTTTCTAGCCCTAATTACATCTGTAAAAATTACATATACAAAAAAGGATAACTCCAAAATGGCAATTCTAAATTTCGAAGACTTTTCTGGAAAGTCTGAGGCGGTAATGTTCCCTAGAGTTTACGAAAAATTTGCGCATCAGGTAGATGAATCTAGACCACTTGTTGTAGAAGCAATAATTAATGAAAGAGAAGAAAAAAAATCACTTATAATCAATACTCTCGAACATGCAGGGAGTTTAATTAGACCTAAGAAAATTTCAATAAGTGTTGTTGGCATTACAGACCAAATAAAGCTTGCAGAGCTAAAAAATTGTTTTTGTGACGAAGGAGATGCTGAGGTTGAAGTTACTTATGGTACTAAGGCTAAACCTGGAAAATTAATTAGAAAGATTAATTTAGATGATATTCAGACTATTGAGTGTCTTGAGAAGTGGATATAACCCCAGACGCCTAATCACGGCGACAATTACCCTATTTATGGTATAATTACTATGCTTAAAGGCCTAGCCTGTAATGCAATTACAAACTTATTCTATGGTTTTACCTAGATTAATATAGACGAAAGTCCGAAGAACCTTAACAACCGAAAACGCAATCTTACTAAGTCCCTTTTTGTTCTTTTGGATAGAAAGGGGCTTAGTAACAATCTTAAACTAGAGGAAATAGAAATGATTATAATACCGAATCAACCGAAAGTTCCGCCGAAAGTTCTGATCCCTTTGATTTTAGTTTCCTTCATCATTGCATTTCAAATCATTGGGAGACCAACAGAAAACGTAGTGGCAATCACGCCTACTCCTTTCCTTATGGATCTATCACATATGGAAATGAAAGGATACAATGTTGACATTACCATCACTGATTCGGATAAAAATGTCAAAAGTCTTAAGGGGAAATTTAATTATGCCCTCTTGACCTCAAAGGGGGATTGGAAGGAAATTGATATTCAGGCCGGCAAATCTAATGTCATGATTTGTTGGACGGAAGCACTAAACACAGGTATCCAATACACTTCAAAAGCCTGTGGATATGATCCGAATAGCATAGTAAAAAAAACTACAGTATTAGAAACCCCCGGATTCTACTTCAGTAGGAATAGTAGTAGCTGTTCAAATGGCGATGGGAACAAATTTGAAATTGATTGGTTAAGTCAAACAACTATCCAATTGACCTTCGAAACCTCCTGTAGCCAGAAAGAGACTTGGATAATTACTTTCCAACCACATGACCTGTACCCTAACGGGGCTGGTAAGTAGGCAAACCTATAGCTCGATTCGAAATAGAATCATTACCTAAGATTAGCCCTACAGGTTAAGTAAAATGGTTGCGTTTTCGAGCAAGGAAAAGATAATGAATTTCATTGTTTTTTCCTTGCTTAAACTTTGGTAAGATTGCTCGATGTCTAATCGAAATCCTCCAAAAAATTTAAAACTAATCTCTAAAAACATTCTCTTAATTTGGGGGAATATAAAAGGAATACTTGTTTCTAAACTCTTCTGGGGAAGAAATTCTCTCTACAAAACAATAATTCACACCACAATGATAGGAGCTACAGCGATAGTGTTCGTAGGAGGAATTGTCACACGGGTTGAAAGCAATAATGCTCCATCAGTTTTAGGTATTTCTACTAATGATGATGTTCTTTCATCAGGAGGATCTGTGCAGGCTCTTGCATCTAGTGAAGGTTCTAATAGAATTATAGATTACACAGTTAAAGAAGGAGATACTTTACAATCCATTGCAGACAAATATAAACTTAATATGGAGACAGTTAGATGGGCTAACCTAAAGGAAATTGGTCCATTTTCTAATAACATTCAGGTCGGTTGGGAATTAAAAATTCCTTACACAGATGGCGTTTTGTATCATGTAAAAGCAGGGGACACCGTTTACTCTGTAGCAAAAGAAATGAGTAGTGATGTTTTTGCAATTTCAGAAATTAATAATCTTAAAGAACCAGATTACAAGCTTAGCGTTGGTAACGATATTATGATTCCAGATGGACGTCTTAATGTTCAAGATATTGGAAATGTTGTAACTGTTACTGAAGATAATTTAGTTGGCGCATTTATAGATCCATTATCTAATCCTGCATGTACTGGTTATCATTACTACGGTGGAATTAACTCATATCCTGGACATAATGGTGTAGATGTTGGCATACCAGAAGGTTGTCCTGAACAAGCGATTGCTGCAGGAGTGGTTTATTTTGCCGGTTGGGAAGATGTTTCTGGATATACGGTAAAGATTGACCATGGAGGTGGAGTTCACTCATATTACTACCATGGAGATGGAGAAATCTGGGTAAAGGCTGGCCAGTATGTAGAACAGGGGACAGATTTACAAATGATGGGCTGTACAGGTAATTGTTTTGGTACTCACTTACATATAACAATAAAGCTAAACGGAAACATTATTGCTCCGGAAGCCTACATTCCTTTCAAATTTAACCAATAATCTTATCCTGTCGCCGTACACAGGCGACAAAAACATCCAAATATGGTATAATATACATAGAAATATGCACTTTTACCGCTATTTCTAGAACCTTAAAAATCCAGTTAGCAAAGATTTAGCTGCTCAAAGAGAGTATTAAAGTACATTCTTTTGGCAGCTAAATCGAAACCTTACAAAATGGAGAATTGACAATGGCTACTCGCAGAAAAAAGAAGCAAAAGAATGAACTGCAGTTGCCTAAATGGGCAATTGGTCTAATAATTGGAATTGTTATGGTTTTTGGACTCATTGCAATTACAGCACCTAAAAATGAATCCACTCCAAAACCAATTTCAAAACAAGACCCCTACAATCAAATGTGGGCAGACGAACTCAATTTGCATCTTGGAGGATGCAATATCGCCTCTGATACTGCTTGGACGATCGAATGGTTTTCCGGCACAGGCGCACAAACAAAATACGGGTACAGTTCGGAAAATGGATGCGTTCGAATTGATAAAGTTCTAATCGGGAGTGCCAACACTGATGAGCAGATTAAATCGCTTATCAAAAAGGAGGCTCTCAGTGCAGAGGTCAATCAAATGATTTCTGTGCAGCTCGGTTGGAACAACGTCAACAACTTCATGAACCCTTTGGGGAATTACGAAGCCGACGTTTTAGGTGATTATCTTGCATACAGACTGTTAGGTCCAAAAGATCAAGTTGTTTTGCAAGTATTGGCACCTGGAAATTATCCCACAACTGTATGGGACCAGAAAATCGACTGTACTACGTTGAAAGAAGCAAACCTAGTATCAACCATGCGCCCGAATCTAACGATTCCTGGGGGCATAAGTTCAATTCTTAAAATGAAAGGATGCTAATTGGTAAGGGCACCGGAGGGTGCCCTTTTCCATTTTAATTTTGTTATTTTCTCTTAAAATACTTATTCAAAGCAGCTTCTATTTTATCTTTAAATAGGTATCCAACTGCTAGTCCTCCTCCAAAAGTAACAGCTATGTATACAAAGTGACCTACAAATGATGCAATATCCATGTTAAATTTCTAATATTTAATATTATTATTTTATCATATACTGGAATTTACTCAGACAGGCTTAAATGATATAATCAGCTGCAAATCTAATGAGCAAAGCGAATTTAGATTTTCGCTGTCCTGAGCTTGTCGAAGGACCTCATAAATTATGTGCCCGTAGCTCAGTGGATAGAGCAACCGCCTTCTAAGCGGTAGGTCATACGTTCGAATCGTATCGGGCATATTTTAAAAGTGTTTTGTTGCTCTCCTTTGGACGATCAATCCCGATTTTAATCGAGATAGGTCATGAGCCTGTGTCCTGAGCGAAGCCGAAGGATTCGAATCGTATCGGGCATATTTTAAACTTCATTGAGTAACATCCCCCAAATTGATACAATTTAAAAGTTAAAACTTAAATTGTTAGATTAGATATATGTCCGATGACGGAAATAAAGAAACTCCTGAAGTAGAACTAACACCTAATACTATTAAAGTACTAAACGGATGGACTGAAACTGAAATTGGTGAAGTTCCAATATTTGATTTGGGTACCAACTATCCAACACATGATGATATACCTGAATACCATGGTACATATTTAATTATTCAAAAATTAAAAAACTTATGGGTTAATATTCCCACAACAGCTGATATATCTACTGTAACGTTACTACAAAAGAAGATTGAGGTATCTACAACTTGTGTTATTTTAAAAATTCTAGGATTTAAGATTGAAGGCCCATTAGACTTAGATGTATTACTTAAAGAAGTGGAGGAACTTTACTCAGGAACTCATTTAGAGGCTTTACAAACTGGCACAAGATTAAGTACTGATGATTCCTTTGGACTTAGCGTTGGTGGTGCCATACAACAATTCTTTTTAAGATCTTTCACTAAGCCAACTAAACTCAGTATCGAAGAGGCAGAATTAATAAAAGGAAAAAAAGTTTTTATAATTACGAGTTTAATGGCTAAAGGAATTAGTTATGGATTTTTCCATTTTATTCAAATAACTAATGATCTTATAAGTCAAGGCATTATTAACGATCAGAGTTCTGGTGATTATATTAATAATAATTTTGGCTTTACTTCAGCCAAGATGATTAAGAAAGGAGACAAAACATATTATTCAGCAGAAATATCTGAACATATTGTGAATGAAATTATCAATCAAGTAAAAAATGAAGAGGACTTGTCCAAATTTTCAATTCTAATATCAGATGATGTAATTGTGGGAGGGGGAAGTATAGATGCTGTAATAAGAAGAATAAGATCCAGGCTTGAAGAAGAAGGCTTAAATAAAGAAGTCATATATCATTGTTTAAGGAATTTACTAATTGATATTGAGAACTCATTCTTATGCCCTTGTGTAGAAGACGAAACTTCATTTACTTGGACAGTAAAAGAGAGATTAGGAAGAGTTAGCGCAGTATTCAGGATAGCAAAGTAGTATATGTTATAATTATGTTATGGTTACAGAAACTATATACCAAAATTTAGATCCCAGAGGGTTTGACATTCACGACTTAGCCTATTTTAGGAAAGACTTTCTAACGACTATTGGAAGTTTAGTCCTTAACTTTTCATCCTCAGATATTATTGATGACTTTAAAACTCATATAACCTCTAATATAAGAGACAGTAAGCATTTCCAAGCTTTTACTGGACAAGATCAACAGCTTACAGAACATTATTTAGCTGTTCTAGAAAGATATTTTGAGCTTTTAAAGATTTTCTCTGCTGATCTACTAGAGGAAGATTATTTTAACGATAGCTTCTTCAATTTATATCAATATTATTTAGATAATAAGGTAATAATTGAAAACCTTGCTTTTGTTATTTCAGAAAACTTGATACCTTTCACTAAGAAAGTAAACGAAGCTAATTAGGTTCTAAACTTAAAGAATAAAGTAAACTTATCCCCATCTTTTAAAACTTCTGACTTTCTAACATCTGCTTTTATGGCAACTATAAATGAGTTGTCTTTTTTTACACCTAAAAGAGAAGTTTCCCAAGAAGTATTTCCAATTCTAGCAATTATAGGAACTATTCCACGGCTACCATGTCCTTCAGAAAGGTCTTTATAAATACTTGGTATTCTACAGAAATGCCAAGCACCCATTTCATGGGGAGACTTGATTAAAGTTACATTTTCAGAGAATTCGTCAGACATTCTAAATTTCTAATTCTAAACCAACGGGGCAATGATCTGATCCCATTTGTTGAGCTCGAATGAAAGCTCCAGTGATATTTTTTCTTAAAGATTCGGAAGCCAAAAAGTAATCAATTCTCCAACCAGTATTTTTTGCCCTAGCTCCACCAAAAGGTGCCCACCAGGTGTAGTTTCCACCTTCATTATTAAATATTCTAAAAGTATCAATTAGACCTGCTTTTACAAAATTTGTAAAACCTTCTCTTTCTTGGTCTGTAAACCCATGATTTTCGTGGTTTGTATCCGGTCTAGCAAGGTCAATTTCTTCGTGAGCTACATTCAAGTCTCCACAGAAAATTACAGGCTTCTTGGCCTCTAGAATTTTGATATGCTTTAAAAATGCTGGATCCCAAACTTTATGTCTGTAATCCAGTCTAGAAAGATCTCCTTTAGCATTTGGAGTATAAACAGTTACTATATAGAACTTTTCAAACTCGGCAGTAATTACTCTTCCTTCTTTATTTGCATCGCCATAGCTATCTTGAAACTCAGTACTATCTTCCATTCCGTTTACAACACTAATTGGCTTTTCTTTTGTAAAGATTGCTGTGCCTGAATATCCTTTCCTCTCAGCCGAATTCCAATATTCTGTATATTCGGATAGATCAAATTCGGCCTGACCTCTCATGGCTTTAGTCTCTTGAAGACAAACTATATCTGCATTTTCTTCTCTAATGTAATCTACAAAACCTTTCTTTATTACTGCTCTTAATCCGTTTACGTTCCAAGATAATAGTTTTATTTTCTCTGACATTTGTTTTAATTTAATTGCTAATACAGAGATTTTATCATGAAATGAGTTTTTTGAAATTTCGACAGAAGGTCTAAGATTTTTTCTTAAGTTTGTTAATTACCTGCGAAGTCATTTGTACTTGTGCCTTTTGAATTACGTCTGAAAAGCCAAAATAACCGAGTATTACTAAAACATTAGCAATAAACCAGAGAACTGATATTAGGTTGTAAGGAAAAATATCGTTTGCATATTCTTTAGAAAATATTGCAAATAGAATGTCACCAATTAATACTAAGAAATGAGCAAAAAATATTGCTGTCCACGGTTTAAAGAGTTCACCTTTTCGATATTCAATTCCTGCTCTTAAAATAAATAGAGCTAATACAATCAATAGTAGATCATCAATTCCGTATCCGATGGAAATAGCTTTTTCTAAAAATGGCAAATTTTGTGTAAATATACTAGAAATTTCATAATGAAAAACCAATATTCCCAAAGTTAATGCGGTTAGTAATGCAAAAGACAAAACCTTAAGATATTGTTTTTCCCATTTAACATTAATCTCCCTTAGCGTTTTAAAGTATCCAATAAAAATAAATACATAAGCTATTAGAAAAAATGCATCTGATATTGAAGGGTAAGGATTTACGTTTAAAATATATCTTAGGTAAAACCATATTCCTTGAGCGATTGTGGCACTAAAAAATCCAATAAATACTAAGCTGAAAGCTTTACCTAATGGATGTTTAATTCCATAAGCCCTAATTGCAGAAGAAATAGCTCTTAATTCTAAAGGAAAAGTCGTGAGATACATAAATCCAATAAGGAGCTTATTATTTTCTCCTCCAATTTGAAAAACAAACAAAGATAAAAATATCAGGGTGTAAATTATGAATATTTTCGTTCTCATATTTTCTCTTTTTTAACTAATTCATTTAATTTATCTTTCCCTATTAGTCCTTCTAGTAGTTCAATTAAGCCTTCTCTTTGTTCTGCTAAAGGGAATCCAGAAAAGAACTCTCTATAAAGCTTTGCACTTTGTTCTCCCAGATACTTATATACAATCTTTATATAATTTTCATTTATTTCTTCCATTCTTTAATGTTTTCAATGTCATTTGTTATTAAGAATTAACTTTAAAAAAGTATATTACAATTACAAAAATGTTGCAAAAGGGTATCATTAAAATCTTCTAAAAAAACTCGGATTTACCGAGTTTTTTTTAGATACGAATTAAACTTAACCCTTTATAGCAGATTCTACTAAATCTTTTGGTAAAGATGCTGCAGATGTTAGTGCTGTTCTTACAGAAGTACCAGCATCGCTTCCGATTGCATCAGCTCCTTTTAGAACTCCTCTAACTGCAGATGTTACAGCTTCCTCTGTGGATACTCCAAGCTTTGCTGCTCCATCAACTGCTCCCTTAACAACACCTACTGCTGCATCTTCAAGACTTTCACCAGCTTTATGTGTAGCATCAATTACAGCTTCTGCTGTTTTTGAAATTGCTGAAACTCCACTAATTGCTGTTCCTGCTACAGCATCAATTACTCCAGATACAATACCTTCTGCTGCTACTGTCATTGAAGCTCCTACCTCTTTTGCTCCGATAATAGCTCCACTTACTACTGCTGCAATTGCATCTAATCCGCCTGTTGCAATGTCACTAACGTCTGCCAATGTTCCAGTTACTTGATCCTTTACAACGGTTCTAAGAGCTGTAAGAACTTCACTAACTCCTCGAATTGCTGCAACGACTGCACTAGTTACAGATTTTACAATGTCATCTAACATAAAAAAGAGATAAAAAATAATAAGTACAATTACAATATAAAGTAAAATTGAATCAGGTGCAACAAATTTACATATGTTGAATTTTTTTATCTACTTGGAAGAGAGATTTATTAGTAGATTTAAGATTCATTAAAACTTTTCTTCAAACTCAATATCTTCTTTGTTCTTAAAATTTGTCCAACGAATCCAAGAAGGTACTACTTTAAAAAAACATATTGCACCTTCTTTTATTTTAGTAACTGGTAGCTCTCCAAGACCTTTATCCTTACCTAAAGCAGCTGTAGCAAGCCTTGCAAGCACATCAATTAATTCCTTACTATCTGATATTAACTTTGCTTTACCTTCAATTTGAATCGTTTGAAGTTCCTCAACATCAGTAATTACTAATGCTACGTTACTATTTTCTTTAATATTTTTATATTTTATGGTTTCACTTTTAGTAGTAAAGTAGAAGTTTAAATCTTTATCTGAGAAATTATAAATAGTTGTTACATGTGGTACACCTTCGGGTGATACTGTTGCTAGTGAAGCTATATTATGTGTTTCTAAAAATTCAAATAGACGTTGTTTACTTTCCATATAATTTCTTTAATATTTAAATTAGTTTTTTTCCTTTTTTTGATTTCCTTTAAGACTAGTTATTTGTTTTTCGTTTTCTATCATTAACCTCATTGCAGTTTCTAGTTCCTCAACTTTTTCACCTAACTCTTTCTCCGATTTTAATAGTTCTTTTGTTTTTTCTTTAACTCTTCTTTCTAATGTAATTTGATACTTTCGAGATAGTAAATAGAGAAGTGCTCCTAAAAAGGCAAGGATAATAATTACAATAATTAATGGTTTAATCCATGTCGGTGTAACTTCAACAGTCCTAACCACGCCTTCAAGATTGATAATTATAGATTTATAGTAAATGCTCTCGCTATCTGCTTTAAGATCAAAAAGATCTTTATCCATTGTCTTTAATAAATATCCAGTGTTAGTTCCTAACTTAGGAAAAGCAAACTTTAACTCAATCGGATCGAAAACTATACCTGTTCTCTTAACATCAAAATTTCCTTCTTCGTAAGTTCCAAAGATTCTATTTACTATTGCAATATCGGCATTTCCGTCTTGAACAGCCTTTAAAGTATCTGCATATGAAGTCTCTGGAATATATGTAGCTGAATAACCAAAAGATTTCATAAGTGCTTTGATTCCCAATGGACCCTCAGCATGGATATCACCTGTTAGGACAGCTATTCTTTTTGAACTTAGATCTGAGAAAGAGTTTATTTCTAAATTATTACTAGAATAAATACCCGCCCAATTTACGAATGCTGTTTGAGTAGTGAAGTCGTATATCTTTGCTCTATCTACAGAGTATCCAATATCTCCCATCACATCTACTTGGTTGTTGTTCAACTTCTCAAGCCCTTCACTGAATGTACCGTGAACATATTCCACTTCCCAATTCTCTTGTTTTGCCATGTAGTTTATCAAGTCTGGCCAGAAACCTTTAACAACTCCATCTGTATCAGTGTAAATTTTAGGTGGATTCTCGTATACAGCAACCTTTATTTTGTGAGGTGGGTTAATTTCTTGTGCAAAAGACTTGAAGTTACTAACCGAAATAAATAGGATAAACAATGTTGCAATTGATACAAATCTAAACATTAAACGTTTAAATTTATTCATTTATTGGAGGTAATATAGTACTACGTTATATTATACACTTTTGGAAGTCAATAGGAATTGTAACTAGTTTGTAACTATGTAAAAGTTTTGTACTATAATAAAGAATAGTTCTTTAAATAAACTTGCAATGAACGAAGTCTTTATTAACAGTAAGGGGTGGGTTGAAGTAATTTGGGGTCACTCAATTGATGCTGTAGGTTATGTTGAGGCTGCGGGTAAAATGCTCGATCTAATAACAAAGATCGAGGACAGTAATGAAGAACCGCTAATGATTATAGATTTTACTAAACTTAAAAAGGTTACTCAAGAGGTAATAGGTCTAGCTTCTAGTGCTACAAGAGATCTCGGATGCAAAAAGATCGCTGGCTTTGGGATAAAGCCAGAATTTAAAGTTCTTCTAGATACAATTAAAAAACTTTCTAAAAAAGCTGACACAATTAGAGAATTTAATTCTAGGGATGAATCTGAAGTATGGCTTGAAGAGTAGATTGATTATTTCTCGCTTTTAGTTTTATTTATTCCTACTTTTATAGCACTTGTTTGCTCCGATTCTAATAGAACTCCATTGTGGGATAAGTATGGGACTGTACATTGATTACTATTGAAGCAACAAGGCCTTCTATCACCTTTCCCTAATTTAGATAAAGCAACACCAATTCTTTTCTTTATTGTTTCTGGGTTTTTTGTTGCACCAATCCACCTAATCCATTCCCATCTTGCAAACGGTGTAATGACTCCCCAAGTAGTTTCTGCTTTAGAATCGTTTGTAAGAGCTTCTTTTAGATTACTAGGAACTTTCGGTTCAGACCAATCTCTGGATTGTTCTATAACAACATCTACTGTATCTCCTGCTTGTGCATGAATAGCTTGTTGCATTCCTTTCTCAATTTCAAACCAATGTCCTTTTTTTCCATCTGGTTCTACAGCAGTTTGAAAAAGTAAACCATTAATAGTTCCTTCTATCATTGCTAGACCTCTTGTTGAAAGTTTAGAACTAGCTTCTTTATCTAATCGAAGAATAGTCCATTTATCAATTTGTTGAAGTTTTGCTTTGAAATGAATTTTTTCTGGTGTGTTTAAATTTTTCATATTACTTATTATATCAGCTTGAAAATACAACTACTGAATACTTACTCTCCGATAATAAACTCTAATAAATACAAATAAGCAGATAGTTGCTAATCCCGCCATAATTGAACCAAAAATAAATGGAGCAGAGGCGCTCACTTTATCCCAGAGGTATCCCGCGATTATTCCAGCTGGTAAAGTAATAAGCCCTATCGTAGCATTATATATTCCATAGGCCCTGCCTCGATGTGAGGATTCTACTAAATCTGCAACAAGAGCTTTAGCAACACCCTCTGTAGTTGCATAGTAAATTCCATAGAAAGCAAATAGTAGCCAGATCTGATAAGTTTGGTTTGCTAATCCAAAACCTAAATATGCAACTAAATATGCAACCCATCCAATTATGATTACTTTTTCTCTGCCTATTCTGTCGGATAAACTTCCTAAAGGAATGGAGGCAGAAGCATAAACTAAATTAAATAATGCATAAACCAAGGGAATTGCTAGCAAAGCTACGCCCACATTCTGAGCTCTTAAAATTAAAAAAGTATCGGAGGAATTTCCTAAACTAAATAAAATCATTATTGCAAGAAAAATAAAGAATTTTTTAGATAAGCTAGAGGACTTAGTTTCCGTTTTTAAAACTTTATCTTCTACAACTGGAGACTCTCTTACTTTAAAGATAATTATCCCCAACGTAAAAAATAATGGTATCGCTGATAGCAAAAATATTTTAAGGTATTTATCTGTATCATCTTGAAGAACTACTAAAAGTACAAATAAGAATAATGGACCAACGACAGATCCTAAGGTATCCAATGCTCTAGCGACACCAAACCCCTTACCCCTATTATTAACATCAGTTGAATCTGCAATTAGTGCGTCTTTTGGAGAATCTTTTGCACCCTTTCCAACTCCGTCTACAAATCTAAGAAATAATATTCCTGGACCCGAAGAAATAATGGCCAGTAAAGGTCGGCTTATCATTGATAAAAAGTAGCCAATAAATATTATTGCTTTCCTTTTTTTAAATTTATCTGACAAGAAACCTGAAACAACTCTAAATATACTAGCTGAACTAGTAACTAGTCCTTCTGTAAGACCAATAAACTCCTTGCTCAAACCTAATACTGAAGATAAATAAATTGGAAGTATTGGAAGAAAAATATCCTGACTAATTCCACCAAAGAAAGTCATTAATCCAATGAAGAATACATTTCCAAAACGTTTCTTTTTTACTTCGGGCTTAATTTCCATATAAATGGAATTATATCGTAATTATGCCTAAAGAAGAATGTGGAATTATGTTTGACCCAATCGAAGATGGCCAGCACTTAAATAAACGATTCTAAAATCATTAATAAAACTTCATTTGATTGGAACTCTGTCAGGATAGGATTAATTAATCCTATCCTCAGTTTTAATTTTTCAAACTATATCACCTGTTTTAACTTCACCATCCCTTACATAATTAGCAAAAATAATTCCAGTTGGTGTTACATTAGATTTAACTAATTTAAAATTAAATGGTTGTGTACCTTCTGCAAAAAGCTTTTTACCTTTTCCTAAAGTTAAAGGATAAGTTTTTAACCAAAGTTCATCCACAAGATCGTTTTTAAATAAAGTTTGAACTAAATTTGCACTTCCATAAACCTGAATATCTGGGCCATCTTCTGCTTTTAGTTCTTTAATTTCTTCAACTACATTATCATTTATAAACACTGAATTTTGCCAAGTAGATTCTTTAAGAGTAGAAGATACAACATACTTATGTGCTTCATTTACTCCAGGCCACATTTCTGCGTGACTTGGCCAGAAGTTAACCCAGATATCAAATGTTTTTCTTCCCAACAAGAGGTCAAAGGGTTTATTCATCTGCTCTTGCATTAGTTTTCCACTTTCATCACTATCTAAAGGTGCAGTCCATCCGGAAAGATCGAAGCCTCCCTCAGGATCTTCTTTTCTACCTCCTGGACCTTGAATAACTCCATCTAAAGACATGAATTCTAATACTATTATTTTTCTCATATAATTTTTTTAATAAATATAAATTAATGATAGCAGAAGAATAAAAAACGAAAAACAGTGTTAAAATATTTTAATAAATTATTAGTAATTAATCATGGACAATAAAGATTACACAACTTCTTTTGTTGTAGATAAATCTCCAAGCGAGGTCTTTTCAGCAATATTAAAACCTCAAGAATGGTGGTCAGATCTAATAGTTGGAGGTACAGAGAAAGTTGGTGATATATTTGATTATCACTATCAAGATGTACATAAGACTAAGATAAAAATAATCGAAGTTATTCCAGATCAGAAAGTTATTTGGGAGGTTTTAGAAAACTATTTCAACTTCACCAAAGATAAAAATGAGTGGGTTGGAAATAAAATGATTTTTGAAATAACAAGTGAAGGAGATATAACTAAGCTTACATTTACACAAAAAGGCTTAGTACCACAATACGAATGCTACGAAGTTTGCAATACTGCATGGGGGAGTTATATAAATGATAGTTTAAAGAAGTTAATTGAAACGGGAGAGGGACTAGTAAGTAAAAAAGATGAGATAAATGGAGAAACAAAAGAAATACGTGATGTAATGATGAAAGACTAATTATTACTATGAACAAAATGACTTCTAAAAACGATAATCCAGTTAAAGACTACCTTGCATCGATTAATGATGAGCAAACATTAAAAGATAGCGAAGTACTTATAGAAATGATGCAGAGAATAAGTGGACATGAGCCAAAGCTATGGAATGCAGGCACTATTGGGTTTAATACCTATCATTACAAATACGACAGCGGAAGAGAAGGGGATGGTCTTATTATTGGTTTTTACCCAAGAAAAGGTAAAACAACCATTTATCTGATGGACGGCACTGCGCGCCAATCTGGATTGCTGGCTAAGTTAGGAAAACATACTTCTACTGGATACTGTATTTATATTAAGAAGCTTAGTGATATAGAGCTGCCAATTCTTGAGCAAATCGTTAAAGAATCTTATGATTATATAACGACTATGTCTAAAGATGGGCCTATAAACAGAATACTATGGCAAACTGAAAAATAGGTATTTTGCATACAGTTTGAAAATGTTTATTTCACTTGGTTACCGAAATCTTCATCTGCAGTATCTAATATCGCGTCCTGTTTTGTTTTATGAATACGTCCATCGATATGGTTAGGAGGTGAATATGTTGTAAAGATCTTAAGTGATTCAGTTCCAGTATTTACAAAATTATGTTTAGTTCCAGGGGTAACAACAACTACATCCCCAGTTTTGAAAGGTGTTTCAACTCCATCTAATACAGACTTTCCCTCACCGCTTAGTAGATATAAAGTTTGCTCGGTATGTGGATGAATTTCTTCACCTATATCTTCACCAGGTTTAATATCCATAACTACAAGCTGGCTTTTATCACCAGTAAACAAAACT
>JBLGEO010000006.1:0-4407 GCA_047445235.1 Candidatus Dojkabacteria bacterium
GATATTGTTGTATTACAAGAACCAGGATTGCCCGAATTTGTTAAGAGAGTTATAGCAAAAGAAGGCGAGACTATTATGATTGAAAAGGGAAGAGTATTTATAAATGGGAAAGTTATGGTTGAAGATTATCTTCCAGAAAAACTTTACACAAACGCTGGGACTTTTTTGAAAGAAGGTGTACCTTATACTGTAGATACTGGATATTTAATTACTATTGGAGATAACAGACCAGAAAGTAACGACTCAAGGTTCGAGGAAATTGGTCCAATAAAAAGAGAATGGATTAAAGGTAAAGTATTTCTAAGAATCTGGCCTGTGAATGCATTTGTATTCTTTCCTAGAGGAACATTCCATTTTGTAGATCCAAGTACCTACGATTTTAGTAAAGCTGATCAAGACTTTAGACACCCAACATCTAGAACAGGTGTTTGCGAGAATCTAGCTCAGTGTTTTTAAGATAGTTAACAAAACAAAAAGAGTCCTTCACAGGACTCTTTTAATTTTTAAAGCTACCAAATATTTACTATGTTGTGATGTCATCCTGAACTCGTTTCAGGATCTCTTCCATAATAAACATTTGGTAGCCGAAGACACAGATTGTTTCTCTTTGGTCGAATTGCTTCGACTACCTCCCTTGTACAAGTACAAAGGATCATCAATTATTCGCAATTTCCTCCATTCTCACCCGGTACAATGTCAAGGCTTTCCCATGTGTATGCCTTCCCGCAGGATGGATTCACACGATTGGACTCAAAAATGTACCAAGCCTGACCTTTGTTCTCCCAACGAGCTACAAGGTAGGAATCTTCTGATGCACCCTTCTCGATGAACCATGCTTTTCCTTCGACCACTATTCCGTTAGGAAAGTTTTCACTCCCTTTCGAAAGGATAGTACGGATAGGCAAAGGTACTTCTGAGGGTTCTACTGAAGGTGCGTTGGTGTAGTTAAAATAGCTGAAGATTTGATCAGATATCCACGGATTCGTGGATAAATTATCAAACTCTTCTGAACTACTCTGGGAGTAACCTTTCGGTGCCTCCTGGCCTACATAATACGCAGTTTGATTTGGACGGACTGCCCAGCAGCCATTATTCGTCCAAACCCAATTTGACTCCTCACCAACGTGGTAACGAATCTGCCAGCAGAAAACAGGCAAATGCGAGTCATCTGCTTTGGCGGAATTTGATACGAAAGCTGAAACGGTCATAAGCAGGGCAAACAGAACAAACTTGATGGTACGCATGATTTCGTCTCCTCGACGTATAGAATGGGGGATTTCTCTTACCCATTCCTATAAAAGGTTTTGCGCTGATGATTTGAGATTAACCCAGGCCGCAATAGCTATTCTCACAATAAGAACAATTATTGCGACCGGGTTTCTGTGTCTTCGGTTTTTAAGGTTCTTCGAGCCTTTCGGCATCGATTGTTACTTCTTAAGATTCCTTGCGTCATCATTATTTGGTAACACTATATAGTCATACTAGGTGTACAAATAATAGGCTGTTTTTGCCTATTTTATAGTGTTTACTTGTGAAGGATTTTATGGCCAATAAAGCATTTCTACGGCTAGCGGCCATCCATATTAGCTTTGCTTAGGAGATACGCTATTGTTATCTTTTTTCTTCTCGTGAGGGCTTTCCGAAGGTTTTTCCTCAGATTTCTCGGGCTTATCGTTCTTTTGAGACGTAAATGTTGCGTTATTCTGCATTAAATTACCTTTGTTATCATAAGACTGAGTAGCGTACTTGTTAAGCTTTGACTCAACATCTGCTCTAGATTTGGCATAAGTATCTCTAGATGCCTGTTTTATCTGTTCTTTTAGGCCTCTTTCAATGTACTGAGGTTTTAGTGCAATTGCTGTAAATGGAGGTGTCTGGGCACCATCTACTGTCATTTTCATGGCTAATCTGTACTTGTCTAGGTTAACCAAATCTTCTGATGCTAAATATGGTGTGTACTCCTTTTCTAATCTTAAAGCATCTTTTTGACCTACAACATAGTTCATTAAAGTACCTACATTACCAAAAATAGCATCCTGTATAGTAGGGTCAATTTGGTCTATATATTGGTGAGTAACGATAAGGTTAAGGGCGTACTTTCTAGCCTCTGAAAGTATCTTTACAAAGGATTCTGTAGCAAAGTTTTGGAATTCATCAACGTATAAATAGAAGTCTTTTCTATCTTCTTTGGCAATTTTTGCTCTTTGCATAGCATTAGAATAAAGCCTTGTAACTATCATTCCTCCTAAAAGTGATGAGTTCTCTTCTCCAATTTTTCCTTGAGAAAGGTTAACTAAGAATATCTTTTCAGAGTTCATAATATCTTGAAGATCAATGGATGATTTAATCTGACCAATCATATTTCTAACCATTGGTGAGGATAAAAATCTTCCTACTTTATTTTGAATTGGTGCCAAAGCTTCTGCAAGCAGTCTTGGATTTTGTGCCATTTGCTCGTATTCTTCCTGCCAGAATTTTAATAGAAATGGATCTTTAACTTGTTTTAGTAAAAATTTTCGATAGTTTTTATCTGTAAGTATTCTTTGTACTGCTAGTAAAGAAACATTCTGGCAATGTAATAGTGTAAGTATTGCATTTGTAAGAATATACTGAAGCCTTGGTCCCCAGGAATCTCCAAAGAATTTTTTGAAAACGTTAACAATTCCATCTGCAAGAAGATCCATTGTTTCGTCCGGATGAATATCAAGCATATTCAAACCTATTGGATTTTCTATATCCGATGGGTCTAAATAAATAACATCTTTCATTCTGCTTTCTGGTATAAGCTCTAAAACTTCTTCAACTAGTTCTCCGTGAGGATCTAAAACAGCTAAACCCTTTCCATCCATAATATCTCCAAGAATCATGTTTTTCATAAATGTAGATTTACCAGTTCCAGTTTTACCAAGAAGGTACATATGCCTTCGTCTGTCCTCATCTTTTATTCCAAAAGGTATGTGAATGTTTCTATAATCTGTCAATCCCATTAGTCTCATTCCTTTTCTTGGTGTTGCACCAGCTTTAATTTCTGCAAGTTCCTGCTCCGAAATCATTGGTAGATTTAAAGGGAACTCTAACTTTTTAGATTTAGCCCATGCAATATTTGGTGTTTTTACAGATTCGTTTGGTAAGTGGAATATAGATGCAAGCTCTTCAATATTAAAAATATCTGGTTCTCTCTCATCTAAATAACGTTCTTGGTATTTAGCTGGGAATTTTAAGGTATCTCCTAATCTTGTTCCTCTTATTACTCTACCTAGTTTTTTGTTCCAAACTTCGATAAAAGACTTTCTCTTATCTTTTGGCTTTATAAGACTATTCAGTTGTGCTGTTTGAAACTGTCTAAATGATGCTTCAATATCTTGAATTAAATTTTTTAAACTTGCGTCATCTGGTCCTTGAACAAGAATTCTAATCTTTCCTTGAAAACCAACTTTGTTATTTTTCTTTTCTATTTCTGAAAACTCAGCACTCTTCCCCTCTTCAATTTGTAACTTATTTCCTTCAGCATCTTTTCTATTTTTTTGAGAATCAATATATCTTTTCCCTATCGCCTGCCAAGAATTATCTATTGGTCTTGCTAACAACTGAATAAAAACCTCTGTTCCTTGGTCTAGCTTAGAAACTGCTGAAGTGATTGATGCTAATGGATCCACTTCAAAACTTTGAAATGTTTTTATTGGCAAGAAGAATTCTTTAGATAACCTTAATTCAATTCCAATTCTATGCAAACTCTTTTTAATTCCAGCCTCTGCATAATCGTGCACGGCTTCAATTTGTGCTTCTGGGTATTGAGCATAAATCTGGTTTTCTATGAATGTTTTGTATCTTTTGTTACATACAACCAGAAAAAATATTCCAATAGGATTTGCATAAATTTCAAAACTGAAAAGTTCTTTAGACATTTTTTCTGCTTGTATCACACCGTGCAAAGCTTGGAAGAATTGTTCTGCAGAGGCGGGTTTTTTATCATTTTTAACAGGAACCGATATCTTTAAAATGACTTGCTCTTTTATAGTTTCAGAAACTTTAACCCGTAGATTTAGAAACCTTATTAGTATAAAGTATAAAACGGTGAAAATAGCAGCTAGAAAAACTGAAAATTGTATTATTGAATTGAAGTCCACTGACTATAGGTTAAAGATTTAGTATCTTGGATTATTTTATATTTATTGATTGATTTAAGCAAGGAAGTCTTTGTTTTATGACAATACCACCTGTTTTACTTTCATGGTTTCTCTAGTAAACAGTGTTTCATTAATTAAGGGGGTGGACACACGCTCGTCCACCATAATACTAAGTAGGCTACGGAGGTGCTTGTAGGGTTTCAATTGAGAGTCCAGGGTATGAAGCCTGGCCCAAAGTGTGTATTTGTTCGTTCTCAAGATGTTGCTCGAGAACAATGGT
>JBLGEO010000007.1:0-5444 GCA_047445235.1 Candidatus Dojkabacteria bacterium
CACCAGTCTGAGTAGTCCTTTTTTAAACCCAAATCTAAGTACTGCTTCTGTTCGTCAAAGTAAACAGGCTTTTCTTTAGTTTGGAATAACTGCTCGTTGTCTGCGGCATAGTTGGAAGTCTCTCTTAAAATTAGCTTTCTGTATTCGTCTGAGGATACGAAATTATTCTCTTTATTCAGATCTTCATTCTTAGCTGTAATCTCTTCTAAGCTTTTTTTCTCACTTAAATATGTATCGTAGTTAGACTTTCCGTTAGTAATTACTCTAAGAATATTAATACCCATTACGAAGCTTATGGCTAGTAAAAACAGCGTCAAAGGCACTCCTTCAATGATTATAGAGTTCTTATGAGTTACTATTTGTTTTTTTATGTATCTATAAAGTCTTTTCATAAATTAATTGAACCTTATTATTACCTGTGATAACATCCACTGATATTAAATTAAACTATAAGACATTCTAAATGACAAACGACGTTTTTATCAACAAATTTATCGATTTCCTTAAAAGGAAAGACAGATCAAAGTCTACTATCGTTGCCTACCAAGCAGATATTAAGCAATTGTCTGACATTTCTAAGAAAGATATATCTTTGCTTGTACAAGAAGATATTAAAGACTTTTTGAAGAGATTGAAAGAGGCTGAAGGCCTAACTCCTAAAACAGTATCGAGAAAATTGAATAGTATTAAGACTTTCTATAAGTTCTTATTGTCAAAAGATCTTGTAAAAGATAACCCTACTAAGGAATTGCATCACCCAAAGTTTATTAATGCAAAACCAAAATTCTTAACTAAGGAGCAATATCAAAAGTTAAAGGATGCATGCAAAACAAACAGCAAAAACTTTATGATGTTAGAACTTATCTTACAAACAGGAATGAGAATTAGTGAAGTTTCTAATTTAAAGATTGAGGATATTGATTTAAGCAGAAGTACTCCAAAGATAACTATAAAAATTAATAAGATAGTAAGCAGGACAATCCCATTGAATGATAAGATTTTCTTTGAGATAAAAGATTATATGTCGAGCCTACCTAAGTCGGTTTATCTATTTACAACTAAGAATAACAAGCCAATTGAGGTTAGAAATATTAGAGCAGCCTTAGATAGGGTTTTCCAAAAGGTAAAGCTTCAACAGTTCTGTATTAATGATTTGAGGAACACATTTATAGTGTGCCAACTTTCTAATGGTATTAAGCTTTCCGCTTTAGCTAAAGTTGTTGGTCATAAGAGTGTGACAGCAACAGAAAGATATATAGATATTCTCCAAAGAAAGTACAAGGACAGAGGTATTGAGATATTAACGGAATTATAATTATTTAATAGGCAAGCACGGTTTGCGCGCGAACCCCAGCTTTAAAAAAGAAAATGCTCTGGTTTATTCTAAATAGGCCAGCGCAGATTCGAACTGCGGACCCCAGCTTTATAAGAACTGTGCTCTAACCAACTGAGCTACTGGCCTATTTACGTAAGCAATTATAGCAAAAGTTTTAAAATATAGAATAGCTTTATAAAATGACAAAGGGACAGCAAATACAAGCCGATTTGGACCTTCCAGAAATGGAAGATACTTTTCCAGAAGGAACTAAAGTTGAAATCCTAGGTGAGAACGACCTGAGAGGTAAGAAAGGTGCAAAGTTAATCACTCTACCTAATGGAAACCAATTTAGAATAGCACCAGAAAAATCAGATGGTGATTTTATAATGAGGAAAGAAGACTTTGGGGAGAATATAAACTTTAAAGATATTAAGCAGTTGGAAATCTTCTTCGAGAACTTTGTTGGAGTTCATTTTCAGAAAGGGTTACTTAAGAAATATCTTACTTACATTGGCATTGTAAAAGCACCTTTTGCTTTGACATTTGAAAACCTCCAAGCACTCTACACTCTCTCATTTGACCATGATGAAGTTTTCAGAAGACTAAATGGAACGGGTAGTGAACTTGCAGAAGCTTGAAATCAATTTGAAGTTGAAAACAAAAAGGTTTCCTGTAATACTTATTTAATGAAAGTAATCCTCATCAAACTATTTATCTCAATAATCATTGTTATATTCGTTCCGCTACCAAATCCACTTTACACACCAGTTTGCGATACAACACTTCAAGAAATTCAATCTCTAAATGGTCTACATAGTGCACCTATTGTCTGTGAAGCAAAGATACCATTTCCTCAAAACGGATTTTTATTTATAACTAAATTTGTAAGTTATTTCTCAACTTTTGGGCAAGCTTATACTGGCCCTGCTACTCCTAGAGATATTGGTATAGGGTATGGAATTATAAGTTTACTTTGGGTAGGAATTATCTATTTGGTACTTACGATTGGAGAGTTTGTAGCTTCTAAGCTAAAACAAAAGAGTAACTCATCCCCTATTTAATCATCCTGAGCAAACGCAGTGAGTCGAATGGATCCCATTTTGAAACCACACGTCGGGGATCCTTCGACTTCGCTCAGGATGATAAGAGTAAGTAACTCTGTTGGCTTTTTATCTGGCTATGATGACAGGTGGTAACCGCTGTGCGGTAATGTAGAATGATATTCAACGCGTAACTCGCAACCCTCAACTCGAAACCAATTTAAAATCCTGGGAATCCACCAAACATTCCTGCCGGTTTCTTTGTATCTTCTGTCTTCTCTTTAATGAAAGTACTTCTTAGCTTAATCTCATTTTCGATTAAGTTCTTATCTTTACCGTACTTCAATCTAGAGATTTGTCTAATTATATCTGGAAGTTCAGGGTTTGGGTTTGGATCGATCATATCGTATGGAGATTCTCCGTACCAAGATCTAATTGTAAATGTAGGTGTTGGTTTTCCATCTACTTGAATCTTTGTAAATGCTGTACCGTTTTCTATTTGTTGTAGATCATTCTCCTCAAAGTTTCCGTCTAAAACTTTTCTTAAAAATGGTGCATCTTCTTCTCCTATTCTAAAGATTGCTTTATTACCAACGTTTCCAAAGACTGCATCTCTAATTTTTGTATCTCCACCTGTTCGAGTAAGTTGCCCTAGATACTGGTGTGCGATTGTTAATCCAAGCTTGTACTTTCTAGCTTCGGAAAGAATAATATTAATTCCATCTGTTAAGAAGTTCTGGAACTCGTCTATATATAAGTAGAATGGGATTCTCTGTGCTTCTGGTACTTCATCTCTTTCCAATGCTGCAACTAAGATTTTTCCAATTAAAATCATTCCTAGTAAGTTAGCATTCATCTCCCCTATTCTACCTTTAGAAAGTTTTGCGATAAGAATTTTCTTCTCATCCATAATTTTTCTAAAGTCTATAGTTGATGTCTGTTGAGAGACTATTGGTCTTAAGTATGCATTTGTTAAGAAAGGAGCAAGTTTAGAAACAACATATGGAACAATGTTTTTTAGTGATGCTTCTCCTCCAGCTGCCTCGGCTTGTTTTCTCCAGAAGTCTACAACCTCTTGATCTTTACATTTATTTAATTTGTAGTTTCTATAACCTTCATCAGCGAAGATTTTAGGGATCTCTAATAGTGTAGAGCCAGATTCTACATCGTCTGTTAGAAGCATAATGCCGTATCTAAAGTACTGTTCGAACATTGGTCCTCCAGTTACTTTTAAGTTGTACAAACTATCGAAGATATTAAGCATCTCGTTTGTTACAAGAGTTCTCTGCTCTGGATTTCTAAACTCAAGCATGTTCAATCCTACTGGTCTATCCAAGTCTGATGGGTCGAAGATAACAACATCCTCAACTCTTTCTGGGGGAACTTGTGCGAGAATCTTTTCTGCATCAGATCCGTGAGGATCTATAAAGGCACAACCATGTCCCATCTTAATATCTCTCATCATCATTCCTCCCATAAATCCGGATTTACCCGAACCCGTTTGTCCAACTATATAGAAGTGTCTTAGTCTTGCATCTGGTTTTAAGAAAATTTCTTTGTCTTGTCCTCTAAATGAGTTCTTTCCAACGTACATATAGTCCGTATCGAATGTACTCGTAGCAAAGTCTGGTGCTGGTGATTTCTTAGATAGTAACCACTTTATATGTGGTGCTTGAACGTTCTTGTTAGGAAAATGAAATACCGTAGCAAGTTCTGCTGTATTTAAAACCATCTCTCCTCTTGGAATTCTGTATATAAAATCTGAAGCTATGTTCTTAACTTTGTCACCTTTAAGTTTCTTGAATTTGTTTCCGCCGATTTTTCCATACTGGTCAAACGAACTCATGATATTTGTTAAATGAGAATCTGCTGCATATTTGTCCGGAGATACAACAACTAGTCTAATATCTGCATGGAATCCGTTCTTATCCGCCTTCTTATCTATTAAAGTTAATGTCTCATCATCTACTTTTTGTTTAGGCGTTGGTGGTGCTGGCTGCCCTTCTTTTGCCTCTTTTGGTTTTGCGTCCTCTCTAACTTTCTTTGTATATTCTTTCGCACCCTTTGTCCAATCTCCTCCTGCTGGTGAAATGACAACCTGCATTGCTGCAGCTTCTCCATCTCCAAGCTTAGAGAAAATATCTGTTACGATCGCCATTGTGTCTACAGGTAATTCTTCGTATGTTTGTATTGGAATTTTTGTGTCTTTTTCGAGCCCTAGTGCTGCATAGGTTACCTTTG
The DNA here is from genome assembly GCA_047445235.1 of Candidatus Dojkabacteria bacterium. GTDB lineage: Bacteria > Patescibacteriota > Dojkabacteria > J137 > J137 > JBDSRX01. Next base: position 4,600 of record JBLGEO010000007.1, read on the forward strand.
CATGGTCTGGGAACAAGTTATACTCCTTAACTTTATTAATCTCTGCTGTAGGGTATGCACCGTTTATTTGTCTATCTATTACAGATGCTATCTTCTTAGGACATACAACATAGAATCTAATGCTTTCTTTAAATGCTACGACTTCGAAACTAACAAAAGTTCTTGCACCTATAAATGCTTTTACCCCAGTTAATGCTTCACTAAATCCTAAAAGACCCAAGAACATTTGTTCTGCAGCTTTAATCTCAACATCGTTTGTCTTTGGTAATCTAATCTCATAGAAGACTAAGTTTAATGATTTTTTCATTAGAACTGCTTCTTTAAAGTCGTCCAAAAGTCTCTTTATAATAAAGCTTAGAGTTGCAAACACAATAACAGCTAGTAAAATTCCAACTATTAGAATTACTATTGAATTGTCCGAATTGTTAACTGCAGTTGTATTTATCATTAATTAGTTACCTTCACTTAGTTCTTTTATAAATTTATCCCAAAGCACACTTAACCATTTTTCTGAGGATTTGTCGTCCTTCTGCGCATTTGATGCAATGAACTTCTGTGCCTTATTTACATCTGTTGGGTCGAATGCTCTTGGATAAAAACCGTCTCCAAAAGGTAGATCTATCTTTGGTTCAAGAACCGTTTGTTTTGGTGCAATATTTCTTACTGTTAAATCCGGTTGAGCATTGCTTGAGGGAGTTTCTTTAGGTTTTTCAATTTGCTTCTCTAGTTCGAAGCTCTTCTCAATATTTGTATCAGGCAGATTATTAACAGTCTCTGGTAAAACAGGCATTACTGGCATTGTCTCTGGCCCAGAACCATTTTGTGATGGGTCAATAAGCTTTGTT
>JBLGEO010000008.1:0-3408 GCA_047445235.1 Candidatus Dojkabacteria bacterium
AATCAGTTGTAATACTGTCTGACATTATCTCTATATAAGACTTTTCGCTTGGAAGCCAAACCTCTACATCGTATTTTTTAGCTGCTGCAAAGTAGCCCAAATCTCCAACGCACATATTAATTACGTGATAAGGAAGTTTTAATTCTTGTAAAAGCCACTCATTAAGACTTAATAAATATTCGTGTGCTTCTCTAGCTTTATCAAGATCAGCTTCAATTATCATATTCATTTCCAATTTATCGAATTGGTGAGTTCTTTTTATACCTCTAACATCCTTTCCCCAACTGCCTACTTCAGACCTAAAACATGTTGTCTGAGCCATAACCTTTACAGGTAATTTGTCAATTGTTGAGTCCATAAAGTAACCGAAGTTACTTGGTTCTGAAGAACCTAAAAGATACAAAGCATTTTCATCTTCAATGTTTTTAGTATCTAATTTATAAATTTGTTCTTCGTCTCCAGGGAAATGTCCTGAACCGTAAAGTGCTTTCTCTTTAACTAGAATTGGGACTATCATTGGGTCAAAACCTTCTCTTACTAATTTTTTCATTAATAAATTAAACATTGCCCAGATTAAAAGAGCACCTTCTTTTTTAATATAATAAAATCTGCTTCCAGAAATTTTTGCTCCTGCCTCTAAATCAATTATACCTAGCTCCTTTCCAATCTCCCAATGTGGTTTAACAGCAAATTCTCTCTCTGGCATGTATTGTCCGCTAAAGTTTTCTTTACCTAGTTTGTCTTGTGTTAAGTAGCCAGAAGTTGGATTCCATGCTTTAACTTCTTCATTATCTTCACTTCCTTTTCCTTGTGGTACTTCGTCTAAATATAGATTTGGCATCCAGTCTAAAATGCTTTGCCACTTTTGGTTAAGAGTTGCGAGTTGGGGGTTACGCGTTTCAATTTCTTTTTTTAATTCCTGAATTTTACTTAAGGTAGAATCATCTGGTTTACCCTGTAAAGATTTATTAATTACATTTAGTTCTGATTGAAACTTCTCAGATTCTTGAATTAATCCTCTTCTCTGCTCGTCAAGTTTTAACCATGTGTCGATGTCTACTTTGGATGAATCGCCTCTTCCAGAAGATATAACTTTTTTATATAGTTCGGGATTTTTTCGGAGATTCTCTATGTCTACCATGTTTTGCAAATAAGATTTATTATATAAATTATTATTTATAATCTCTGAATTTTAGCTTAAATATAAAGGTTTTAACAGATATGTACTTCAATTATTTCACAGGTATAGACATAGCCGATCGCGAGCCTACTGAATTTATGACCGAAGTAACAGAAAGTTCGATAGAAAAGTTTGAAATTGACAAGAGGAACAACTCAATTCCTACTGATATTGTTATCCCTGACTTCTACTCTGGGCATTTTCTTACAAAGAGATATTCAACTAAAGCTTCACAATGCCAAGTACGACCAGATGAACTTTATGAACTATGCTATACCGAGTCTAATATGCTCAGGCAGATTATCCTTCAATACCATGGCATGGTTTTGGATATTGTACATAGTGACTTCAAAACTCCATATACGACTAACGCTTTCCATCACTTTTACTTAAATACAGCAATAGGAAGTGAGGAAGTAATAGTTGAAGCGACATTGGGGCAATTTTTAATAAATTATAGAGGGATTTTTATTGGTTCTAGAATTCAACTAAAGGAATTATTTATTAATGCACTTCAAAAGGATCCATCACTTTTTAATAGTACCTGGCTTTGGGCAAGAGAATTTTTTGGAGAAAGTCCAGAAAAAATGTTTGAAATTATATGGGGATCTAAATACGTACTTTCTTAGAGCGAGAGAGCTTTTAATCTTCTTAGTCCGTTATCATTTACCTCTGTCATAAAGCCCTCGTAGGAGAAGTTAACTCCATGTTCGTCTTTCTCTAACCATTCCTGTTCGAATAGTTTTCTTTTTGGATCATTAATTCTAATTTGACCAACTTTAACTCCATTTCCTTCTCCATAATAAGGAGTCGAATGAGTATATTCTATTAAGGTTGGCATACCATCTTCTGTATATTCTACTCGAGTTATTAAGTGAATGTGATGAGTCCCAACCTTTTTCCATTTTGATCTTATTAAATCTCCTGGTCTAACATCTGCGACTTGTACTTCTATGTTATTACCCCATCCAGTTAGAGTATTTGCTCCCATATTTTCTACTGGTCTTAATAAGTATCTTAATTTTGCATAGAAACCAGAACCTGCTGATTTTAGAACAGACCAAATATGTTTATGTTTCTTATCCCAATACTCTGCATCTAAAGCATGTACTACAAATCCAGAGCAGTCTATTCCAATCCCTCTATCTACTAGAAATTGTTTTACTTCTCTATCCGACATTTCTTCAAATTTTATTCCTTTCAATTTTTCCCATATTCTAGCCTCCATAACTATTTCTTCTGGAGTTCCTTTACCAACCATAGCTCTTAAGTCTCTACCCCTCTTTGAGTTTATGTAATAAGGCGTAACAATGTCCTTTCCTCCTAGAGGTAAGTTCATATATTTATGTATTACATTTTGAGCTGAGTCTGAAATTTTAAGTTCTTTCATATTATATTAGTGAAATAAGGTGTACTTGAGTTTATCACAAAGCTCGAAATTCGAATATCGAAGCCACAAGATGTGACATTTTTGGGCTTCGTCATTCGTGCTTCGGTTTTATGTCTGCCATTAGAACAATAGTGCCACTCTGTTTATAGTGGCTGCTATGAAAGAATTACAGGTGGTAAAGTTAAGAAAGTTGTCCTGCAACAAAACCAGAAGACCAGGCCCAGCTTAGGTTAAATCCTCCAACATCTCCGTCTACATCTAAAATTTCGCCACAGAAATATAGTCCTTTAATCTTTTTTGACTCTAAAGTTTGGTTATCAATCTCTGTAGTATCAATTCCTCCTGCTGTAAATTCAGCTTCGTTCCAGCCTCTTGTTGCAGATATATCAGCTCTAAAGTTTGTTAAGAGCTCGATTAGTGAATCTTTTTGAGATTTTGTAAGTTCACTAACTGCTGTATCTTTATTTAGATTTATAACTTTTAAAAGTGCTGCAGGAATTTTGTTTGGAAAGATTCCGAAAAGACTTTTTTCCAAAGCTTGATCAGGTCTTTTTGCCCATCTTTTATTTAAGAACTCTGTAACTTGAGCCTGTGTTTTCCCTGGAAAGAAATTCAACTTTATTTCTACTCCAGACTTCTCTTCTCTGTTTATATGAATTGAAATTTCTCTTGAAATGTTTAAGATTGCAGGACCAGAAAATCCATATTGTGTAAACATCACATCGTCTGTTCTTGTTTTTATTTCTTTTCCGTTGATTATGGAAGTAACTTCGATTTCCATTTTTACTCCTTGAAGTTCATGACTTAAAGGGTTCTTAGAAACTAATGGAAGTGCTGA
>JBLGEO010000009.1:0-21902 GCA_047445235.1 Candidatus Dojkabacteria bacterium
TGATTCAGAAGATCCCAACAATCAGTTTGACTATATATTTGGAAATCTGCCAATGAATCCATTTCTAGATAATGTTCACGATGATAACATGGCATACAAATCTAACCAAAATGGACCCGATGGAAGAGATGTTCTAGATAATGTAATTTCAAGAGCTAAGAGGTTTTTAAAGCCTGGAGGTAAGCTGGTAATTACTTGTTCATCTAGACAGAATCAACAATTCACTGAGCATTCGTTGAATAGTAATTTTCCAGGTAAATGGAAATATGAGAACTTTGGTAATGATGGATTACCAGGTGTAAACGAACCTCTAAAAGGTGACTACCACGGGCAGTTCATTATGTATTGGGATGGGCAAACTACTCTTGAAAACAGTGTGCGAGTATACAGACTTGATAACCATGGTTTGCCTTACTTTCAAGTCGATATACCAAGATTAAACAAGGTTAGAAAGATTGTTTATATGCCTGATGAAAATGGTATGTTAAGTCAGTATATAATTACTACAAATGGAAATCCCAACAACACTACTACTTTCAAGATTGTCCCTATGGATGAACCAGTTAAAGTGCCAAACTTCCCAATTGAAGATATACCTCTTCTTGATGAAAATTCACCATTGTGCCACAGATATCACATAATAGTTGCTGAAAATTAGACATAAAGAAAACTCCCTGGAAGGGAGTTTTTTGATTTTAGCCTATACTTATTTCTTCGCATCCCAAAGGTTATTGAATAACTCTCTAAAGACTTCTGCTACGTCAGCATCTTCAATAACAACTGCTTTATATGGTTCAGCTGCTACCATTAAAGATACTTCTTCATCGCAAACTATTACAGTAGGTTTAAATTTAAAAGTCGCTGGTAAAACCCTTGTTTCTCTTAAAGTTGCCTTATCCTCAGCCTTGAAATCAGTTCCAGTCATATTATCTATAGTTAACATTCTTAGGAACAGATTCTTTTTAAGTCTTTGTGGAATATAATACTCTTTACCGTACTCAGCTGTGTAGACTTTTCTCCACTCCTCTAAGTTTGATAAAAATAAGACTTCTTTTGTAGACTTAACAATAGATCTCTGGCAAACTTCTTTAAAGCCTTTTTCTCCTTCATAATATTTAACTTCTACTTTAGTAGTTTCCTTACTTCCAGGAACAATATCGTAAATACTTTTTACAATATCAGGCATTATTTTTTCTAATTTATTAACATCCCACTTTCTTTGTTCTAATAAGAACTTTAATTTTTCTGGATCTTCTGCTACTGCCATTCTTCTCTCACCATAATTTGTTTGGCTTACAAGCCCCTTTTTAATCAATTCCTCAACGTTATTATGTGTAGTTGACCTCTTGATTCCAGTCTTCCTAGATAGGTCCATAATCGTACTAGGGCCCGTTTTTAGAAGAGTTAAATATATAACTACTTCTTTGTCGTTTAGACCGAATTCAGTTAAATAGCTTCTTACAGCTTTTTCTGAAGAAATTGCCATGTTTTCTTAAATAAAAATTAATTAATAGTTACTGTGCACGCATCCGACGAATACTGACGTGAATAATTATACCAAAGGAATACCTATAATACAAGCGTATTCCCGGGCATTAAAAATGCCAGCGAAAGCTGGCATTTTTCTTTACTGTGTTGATTTTTATGCGAACTGTGCAAATGCTTTGTTTGCTTCTGCCATTCTAAATACTTCTTCTTTCTTCTTAAATGCTGTTCCTTCCTTCTTAAATGCATTCTGAAATTCTCTTGATAAACTTACCCAGAATTCTGTATCTTTTCTCCCTGCTCTAGCAGCATCTAGAATCCATCTTGTAGCAAGCGCCTGTTGTCTTTCTGGACTTACTTGAACTGGAACTTGAAAGTTTGCACCTCCAACTCTTCTTGACCTAACCTCAATTTTTGGTTTTACATTATCGTATGCTTTTTCTAATGCATCGATTGCTGGAACCTTTGTTTTTGTAGCTAAATCATCAAGTGCTTTGTATACCTGAAGTCTTGCTGTTTCTTTTTTACCATCTAACATTACAGAGTTAATTAGTTTTGCAACTAATTGACTATTGTATCTTAAGTCTGGTTTTAATAGTCTTTTTATCGCTTTTTTTCCTCTCATTTTAATTTAGTTTTAAGTTTTTAGTTATTAGTTAAAAGTTTCTTATTACTTCATGATCCAGCGTTGATCATTCTATTCGTAATTCGTTACTCGTAATTCTTAATTATTTAGCTGCTGTTGCTTTTGGCTTCTTTCTTCCGTACTTACTTCTTGCTTGTCTTCTAGAATCAACTGCAGATGCATCGTATACACCTCTTACAACTTGGTACTTTACACCTGGCAAGTCTGGTCTTCTTCTTGCTTTTACTAGAACAACAGAGTGCTCTTGTAAGTTATGACCTTCTCCAGGAATATATGCAGTTACAACCTGTTTATTAGATAATCTTACTCTTGCAATCTTTCTTTGTGCAGAGTTAGGTTTCTTAGGTGTCATGATTTTAACTGCAATACATACTCCTCTCTTAAAAGGATTATCCTTTTTAAAAAATGTGTTTTGAACTGCGTTGTAGTTAAAGTGCATAGACTTGTACTTAGCATTGTCCTTGAACAAAAGTCCTTTAAATCTAACCATCTTTATCTTTGGCTTTCTTCCTTTTGTTACAAGCTGTGATAATCTTGCCATATTGTCTTTTAAATTATTTTAATTATTATATTATACTGCCGCTGGCACTTCTGCTGCTGCTTCCATCTTTTTACTTAGTGCTAATCTTGCGATAAGCTCGCTACCTAAAGGTACTGGACGTCCTATTATAACATTCTCTTTCAATCCTCTCAAGTTATCCACCTTTCCAATTAAAGCTGCGTCAGTTAATACTCTAACTTGCTGCTCGAATGATGCTGCAGATAAGAATGATTCAGTTCTTAGAGCTGAATTTGTTATACCTAGTAATACGTTTCCATATGTTACTTCCTTCTTACCTTCAGCAGATAATACCTTGTTTTCTGCTAATACGTCTAGTTTATCAGTGTAGTCTCCTGGCATTAAGTTCTCACTATCTCCAGAATCCTTTATTAATCCATATCTACACATCTGTCTTGCAATGATTTCTAAATGTCTATCATCAACTTCTAATCCTTGAACTCCGTAAACATCTTGAATACCTTGAATGATGTATTTCTGTGCAGTATAAACTGATTTTAGATCTGCTAATTGTTTTGGATCTATAGAACCGAATGTTAATTGATCTCCTCTTGTAACTTTTTGTCCTTCCTTAACCATTATGTTTACTAATAGCTCAGTTTCCTGTTCTGATTCAACATGTTTTCCTGTTTCGATAGTTAGAATATGTCCATCAATTGAAACCTTTCCTCCCATTTCAGCCTTAAGCTCTTTCTTGCCTTTCTTAGCCATAGCCTCACCTTCTTTTACTGTAGCACCATTTTTAATAACAACTTCGTATTCTGCTGGTACTTCGTACTTCTTAGTAACTTTCTTTTCAGAAACAACTCTTACGATTATTGTCTTCTTATCATCAATAATCTGAACTGTTCCATCGATCTCAGCTAATAATGCTTGAGCTTTTGGATTTCTAGCTTCTAATAGCTCTTCAACTCTAGGTAAACCTTGAGTAACGTCTGCTTTAGCAGCTCTAGCGTCAGACTTAGACTTTAGAGTTAACTGTGTTGTTGGTTCTCCAAGTGCTTGAGAAGCAATTGTACCGATAGCTTGACCAATCTGAACCATCTTTCCAGTTCCGTTATCAAATCCATAACACTTTACGCAAACTCCGTGAGCTACAAGACATTTCATTGGACTTCTTAATTCAACTGATACAACATCTTTGTTTGCTCCTAACTTCTTTGCCAATTCAATATCAACAACTTCTCCTTTCTTTGCAATAACTTCTCCAGTCTTTGCATTTACTGCATTTTCGCTTAGTACTCTACCCTTAATTCTCGCTTCAAATGTTTGTAATCTAGCTTCGTTTCTAGAAACAGTAATACCTTCTGTAGTTCCGCAGTCCTCAACTGATGTAATAACATCCTGAGCAACATCGTGAAGTCTTCTAGTTAAGTATCCAGAGTCTGCTGTTCTAAGAGCAACGTCTGCGAATCCCTTTCTAGCTCCTCTTGCAGAAACAAAGTATTCAAAGTTTGTTAATCCTTTCTCAAAGTTATTTTTAATTGGAAGGTCTACAACATTTCCAGAAGGATCTGTTACATAACCAACAACTCCAGAAATCTTCTTAACCCATGAACTTACTGAAACTGCTCCTGAGTTTTGTAGATCCATTAAGTTTTGAGAATTCTTTTTTGCTAATCCCCAAACATCTTCTTGTATTCTCTCTGATGTATTTACCCATGTTTCTCTTTTCTTCCACTTTAACTCGTTCTCTGTAATGAAACCGTCTGTATAGTCATTAATCAAATTTTCTTCAATTGTTTCAAATTCTTTAATATTCTTATTAACAATTTCTTCTCCTCCGAATTGGAACTCATCCATAGATACTGAGAATCCGTAAAGACCTCCGTATTTGAAACCTAAGTTCTTAATTTCGTCTAAAGCCTCAATTGCAATATCACTTCCATATTTTGTAAATAGTTCAGATGATAACGCTGCGATGTCGTTTTTATTTAATGCCTTGTTAATAAATCCATAATCCTGAGGAATTGCTCTATTAAAGATTGCTCTTCCTGCTGATGTTGTTATTAACTCTCCATTTACCAACACTTTAACTGGGTCGTAGAAATTAATAGCATCTAGTTTGTATGCAGATATTAAATCTGATGTGCTTGAATAGAATCCTACTGGTTTAGCTTCATCTCCTTTAATTAATGTTAAGAAGTAAATTCCGAATGCCATGTCTTTTTGAACATTAACAATTGGAGATCCATCTCTTAAGTTAAGCATATTCTCTTTTGCGAACATTCTCTCTTTAACTTCTGCAACTGCTTTATCAGATAGAGGTAAATGGACTGCCATTTGGTCTCCATCGAAGTCAGCATTGAATCCCGTACAAGTCATAGGGTGCAATCTAATTGCATTACCTTCAATAAGTACAGGGTAGAAAGCTAAGATTGATTGTCTATGTAATGTTGGTGCTCTATTTAGTAAGACAGGTCTATCCTTAGAAACTTCCTCCAAGATGTCGAACACTACGTCATCTTTCTGTTCGAAAATTACTTTTGCTCTAGATGGGTTAGGTGCTAATCCTCTAGCAATTAATTCTCTAATAATGAAAGGTCTAAATAATTCTAATGCTACTGTTTTTGGAAGTCCGCATTGATCGAATGCTAACTCTGGTCCTGGAACAATAACTGCGTTTCCTGAGTAGTCTACTCTCTTTCCTAGAAGGTTTTGTCTAAATCTACCTTGCTTTCCTCTAAGCATGTCAGATAGAGATTTGAATGGTAAACCTCTTGAATTTAGAGATGGTGCTCCTGGTTTGTGATTATTGTCTAATAGAGAGTCTACAGCTTCCTGTAACATTCTTTTTTCGTTTCTTAAAATAATCTCTGGTGCACCTAAGTTAATAAGTCTCTTAAGTCTGTTATTTCTGTTAATAACTCTTCTGTATAAGTCGTTTAAATCGTAAGTAGCAAATCTACCTCCTGGTAATTGAACAATAGGTCTCAAATCTGGTGGAATAACTGGTAGTACTTCCAATATAATAGATGTTGGATTTACTCCAGACTTATGAATTCCTTTTAGAACTCTTAACCTCTGAACAATTTTTGCCTTTTTCATCTCAGACTTAGAAGTCTTAAACTCTTCTTCTAGTTTTCCTAATTCAGTAATAATATTAATTTGATCCAATAATTTCTTAATTGCTTCTGCTCCCATTCCTGCTTCTATAAAGTAGAAATTGTAGCTTTCTAACAATTGGTGCTCATCTTCAGAAAGTGTTGATCCAGTTCTAATATCTTCAACAAGATTTTTTAAATCGTGAAATTTTTGATCTGTGTTTTCTTGTTTTTGTTTGAATGCAGATTTAATTCTTGCAACTTCAATATTCTCAGAGTTTAGAATTCTTTCTAATTGCATTTCTGCTTTTTTCTTATCTTTGTTAGATTTTCTTGCTTCTTCTTTATCTTCTTCAAATCTTGCTTTAATTTCGTCAATCTTTGAATTTAATTCTACTTCTAACTCTGCAAGTTCATCTTTTTTAAGAGTTTCAATATTTTCAACTGCTTTTGCTCTTTCTGTCTCGTCTACATTAGTTACAACATATCTAGCGTAGTAAATTACAGTCTCAAGTTTCTTTTGAGGAATATCTAGAATTAAAGATAATCTGTTAGGAATTCCATTTGAGAACCAAACATGTGCAGTTGGTGCAGCAAGTTTAATATGTCCCATTCTTTCTCTTCTAACTCTTTTATGTGTAATTTCAACTCCACATCTGTCACAAACAATTCCCTTATATCTAATTTTCTTATACTTTCCACAGTAACATTCAAAATCCTTTGTTGGACCGAAGATTTCCTCAGCCATTAAACCTTGAGGTTCAGCCTTGAAAGTTCTGTAGTTAATAGTCTCTGCTTTTGTAACTTCGCCATGAGACCAGTTCATAATATCCAGAGTGGATGCTACAGTGATCTTTAGTGCTTTAAAATCTTTAATCATATTTTTATTGTTTAAGATTTATAGGTTCTAATTAAAGTAATATTATTCGACAGTAAATCCTGTATCATCCTGTTTTGGACCTGCTTCTTCCAAAATAACAGTTGCTGCAGCTTCTGGATTATTTCCAACTGAATCTACAATTTCTTCTAATGCCATGTCATCTTGAGTATCATCATAAGTTGCTTGAACTTTCTCTAACTTAATTGCTAATCCAGCAAGTTCCTTATCTAATACGTTGAATGATTCTGGAACGTTTGGTGCTGTGATTTTTTGTCCAGAGATAATAGCTTTATAAGCTGCTGCTCTTCCGACAACATCATCAGACTTAATTGTTAACATTTCGTGTAAAACGCTTGGCACACCGTGTGCTTCAAGAGCCCACACTTCCATTTCTCCGAATCTTCTTCCTCCCTTCTGAGCCTTTCCTCTAACAGGTTGCTGAGTAACAAGAGTGTATGGTCCAGTAGATCTAGCATGAACTTTATGGTCAGCTAAATGGTCTAGTTTGAAACAATATTTCATTCCTACTGTAACTTTCTGGTTGTACTTTAATCCTGTTCTACCATCAAATAAATCAACTTTTTCTTCGTAATCTACTCCTAATTCTTTTGCAATTTCCATTAAGTTATCTATAGAGTACTCAGAGAATGGCTGAACTTCTACTTTAACTCCAGCTCTTTGTGCTAAAGAACCAACATGAGTTTCGATAAGCTGTCCTAAGTTCATTCTTCTAACCATAGATGAAGGTCCTAAGATAATATCTACAGGGTTTCCATCTGCTGTGTAAGGCATGTCTGCTTCTTTAACAATCTTTGTAACAACTCCCTTGTCTCCGTGGAAACCAGTTAGTTTATCTCCAATTGAAATCTTATGTGTCTTAGCAACCCATACTTTTACTTGCTTTAATGCTCCTGCGTTTAATTTAGCTCCTTTCTCTCTATCTAATACTTGAACTCCGATAACAACTCCATGCTCTCCGTTAGGCATTCTTAAAGAGTTATCTCTAACATCTCTTGCGTACTCTCCGAAGATTGCTCTTAAAAGTTTCTCTTCAGCTGTTAATTCAGATTCACCCTTTGGTGCAATAACTCCAACTAAAATATCGTTTGGTTGAACACTAGCTCCTAATCTTACAATTCCATTCTCATCTAAGTTTCTTAATGTATATTCTCCAACTCCAGGTATATCTCTTGTTACTAATTCATTTCCTAGTTTTGTTTCTCTAATTTCTTGAACATATTCCTGAATATGAACAGAAGTTAACATGTCATCTTTTACTAATCTTTCTGAGATCAAGATTCCATCCTCGTAGTTGTAACCATCATAAACTAAGTAAGCTGCTCTAAGATTAACTCCTAATGCTAACTCTCCATTGTCTGTACATGGTCCATCAATAAGAACATCTCCTTTCTTTACAACCTGACCTGGCATTGCAACAGTATTTTGAGTAAATGATGTGTTCTGGTTTGTTCTAACAAATTTCTCAACATCGTATCTTTGTTTATGTGCTTTCTCTTTTCCTTTGTATTCAATAACAACTTTCATTGAGTCAGCTTCTAAAACAACACCATCATCTTCTGCAAATACAGTTCTTCCAGATGCTCTTGCTGCTTCCTTTTCAAATCCAGTTCCAACAATTGGAGATTGAGATCTAATTAATGGTACAGCCTGTGTTTGAGTTTTTGCTCCGATTAAAGTTCTGTTTGGGTCATCGTTTCCTGCAAAAGGAATTAAAGCTAAACCAAGTCCAGCAATTTGTGAAGGACTTACGTCAATAGCATCAACTTCGTCTGTAGAAACTTTTGCATATCCTTGTCCATCTCTTACGTATGTTTTTTGATCTGTGATATTTCCAAATTCATCAGTCTTTGTACTTGAACTTGCAATTTTCCTTGTTTGTTCAACATCTGCATCTAAGTAGATAACTTCTTTCTTAATAAAAGGTTGTACAACAAATGTTTTTAATCCAGCCTTTTCTGCTTTAGTAATTACTTCTGCTGTTAATTTATCTCCTTTTGAAGCTAATTTCTTTTCTCCATCCATCATATCTGCTCCGACAAATCTGTTCTCAAAATCTTTTATCTTATCTTTTCCAAGTTCAAAAACAGTTATTACTGAGTAATAAGGTGCTTCTAAAAATCCGTAGTCGTTTATCTTTGAGTAAATTGCCAATTGGTTAACCATACCGATTGATGGTCCTTCTGGTGTAGTTACAGGACAAAGTCTAGAATAATGAGAGTTGTGCACGTCTCTTACTGAGAATGTTGCTCTTTCTTTTGTTAAACCTCTTGGTCCTCCTGCAGAAATCTTTCTCTTAACTTCAAGTTCAGAAAGAATATTAGTTTGATCCATGAATCTCATTAATGCTGAACTTCCAAAGAATTGGTTAACTGCTGACATTATTGGTCTTGTATTTATTAACATTGCTGGTGTAACTTTCTCATCAGTTGAATATGTACTCATCTTGTCTCTAATGTTTTTCTCCATTATTAACATTCCGATTCTTATCTTTTCTGATACTAATTCGTTTACTCCTCTAATTCTTCTGTTTGTTAATGAGTCAATATCGTCTTGAGCTAATGTTCCATTATTTAATCTAATTAAACATTTCATTACTTCTACAATGTCTCTCTTTTTAAGAGTGTAATCATTTAAAGTAATGTCTTCTTTAATTTTTAATTTGTTGTTAACTTTATATCTTCCAATTTTTCCTAAGTAGAATCTTCTCTTATTAAAGAAAATATTTTCAATTAATGCTTTTGCGTTCTCTAAAGAAACAGCATCTTCTGGTCTTAATTTTCTATAAACATCTATTAAAGCTTCCTCTGTATTTTTTGTAGGATCTTTCTTTAATGTTGCATCTAAATAACTAAACTCTCCGTCATCAGCTGCACCTAATGCTTTCTTAATTTCTGAATCCGAGCTGTAACCGATTGCTCTCATTAAAGTAGTTAATAAAATTCTTGGTCTCTTCTGAAGTAACTTAATAGACATTACGCCGTATTTATTAACTTCAAATTCGTACCAGTTTCCTCTGTGAGGCATTAATTTAACTGAATATAGTTTCTTTTTTGGAGTAGAAGCTTTGCTTTCTGAGAATAGAACACCCTCAGATCTAAGAATCTGAAAAACAACAACTCTCTCATTACCATTAACCATAAATGAAGCTCTATCGCTCATTAAAGGCATGTCTGTAAGAAAAATCTTTTGTTTTTTAATTTCTCCTGTTTTTTTATTAACTAACTTTACATTTACATAAACTGGAGCATCATATGTTTGGCCAATAGTCTGAGCTTCTCTGAATGTAAGTTTATTTTCTCCCCAGCTAATATCTTCGAAAGTTAATTCCCAAGAAGTTCCTGTATAGTCTTTAATCGGATTGATCTCGTCAAACAATTCCTCGAATCCAGCTTCCATAAACTGTCTAAAGAATTTCTTCTGAGCGTCCAAAAAGTCCATATTTAAATGTTCTATTGGGTTCTTTGTTAATACGATTCTGTTAGATGAGTTTGCTTTTTTTGTTTTGGCCATATTGTAGAAGTTTTAAAGACAAAAAAATAGCGCACAGACCACCCATTCCTCTCGGGGGTTGATATGCACTTAAATTAATTATTGGTTTAGATCGATCGTTTTTATTGATTTTAGGCTCATTTAGAGGAACACAAAGTCCAAATGTGGTTGAATATTAACAAATCTATGAGCAAAAGTAAAGCCAGTTTACTAGACTTTCTAGAAAATTTCTAGCTTTACTTTGCATTTTTTATTTTATTACGGAGTTGGCTTTGTAGATGTCCAATCTGTTGGATTTACATTTTCAATTGTTTTACCTGCTGCAATGTCTACTTGAATAGTTTTTATAAGCTTAGTTTTATCACATTTACTAACTCCACTTTGTGCAACACACTGTATGTAGTCTGTGTAGCTTGCCTGATAATTTGCAAGGGTTGATTTACCATCTGCTGATAATATGCTTGATGTTATATAGTATGAGCCTTCAGGAAGTGATAATGTAAACTTTGGATCTAAAGCAGAAACACTTACACAAAATATTAAATTACCGTTATTAACATTTCTAGCACAAACTAATTGATATTGTCCTAAAGTTGAATCTCCAACTAAGAAAGGTAATATTGTTCCCTTAATTGCACCAAATCCATCTTGAAGTATTTTCTTTTTTAGATCATCGTTTTCTTGAGTTAAAGTTGTAACCTTCTGATTAAGGTCTTTGTAGCTGTCTTGAAGGTTTCCTATAGTAATCTGGTTTTCTTTATCAGACTTATTTAAATTAGTTGTAGCCTGATTGTATTCTGAGTAAATATTATTAAGTTCTTGGTTTTTTAAGAAGAATGCAATACCTAATGCCGCACTTACTCCTATTAGTACAAGAATAAATAAGACTAGTATTACTCTGCCTGCTTTCTTTAGAAAGTTTCCCATAGTTTGGTATTAAGAAATTATATATGGATTATAGCAGATCCTAAGCCTAGCCGCTTATATTTTATATCTATACTCAATTCTTTATTGAGTTATTTCAAAAACAAGTTCGAATGGGAAATTGATATTTACGTTTGGAGTTAGCTTTAGCTTTAATGCTTTTTGTTGTATAGAAGTCAAATTCAAGGTAATAGATTTTTGACTTAGTTCGTAGTTATCTATATTGTCCATTAACTCAATATTAATTTTTTCTACTACTCCTTGTGGGACAAACATTACTATATTGAATCCAGATTGAAAGTGATTTAGATTCTCTACATTTAGGAAATCTAACTCTTTTACCTGTGTTAAATCTGTTACTTCCAATTTATAGGTTGATTTTTTATCCGAAACGTAGCTTAAATTCCCCTTAACTTCATTATTTTTTAATGCATCTGTAAATTGAAGAGATAAAGAATTATTCTCTTGGGGAAGAGTAGAAAGACCAGCAACTTGTGGTGGTTCTGAAGTTGTAGATTTTATTGAGGGATTTAAAGCATTAACTGTTATGACAGAAAAGGCAATAATCCCTGTTAGGGCTACAGTGCCTAAAATTGTTTGTGTAAAATCGATTATTTTATGGAGCATTTGGGATACTTATAATATTCCTCAAATTAGATTAGAATGTGTTCTAAAGTAATACTAAGGTGATTTACATATCTTTTCAAGCATAAATTATGAGAAAATACGTACCATTTACAGTAACATTCGCTATTTTAGCTATATTTACCTCTCTAATCGGATATACGAGTATTTACGCTCAAGACGCATCTACTGCCGACCTGCCTGCGGAAATAAAGGATTTTGACGGTTTAAAGGCTGAATTTAGGCAAAATACACAGGATCCAGATAGTAAGAATATTAAGTTTGAGATGGTTTTGCATTCAAATATTGACTCCGACAGGGTAAAAGTGACTTGGACAGTGTCTGGAGCTAGTAAAATGGTCAATACAAGCGAAAAAAGAGTTGATTTAGACATTAGAAAGGGTCAAACTTATACTATTCCAATTACAATATTACCTGTAGGTAAGGGTATTTCTGAGGTATATGGTACTGCACAATCAGTAAGTGTGGAGAGTTCGTTCTTAGTAACAGTTAGAAAGAATTACAGTAGTAATTCAGATTCAGAGGTTTTACCAATTACTCAAGAGTATCAGACGGCAAAAAGTCTTTTAGTTGTTAAAAATGTACTTATTTTAGTTTTAGTTATTGGTGGTGTAATTGCAACGGCATTACTAGTATTTAGAAGGATTAATAAGTACCTTAAAACTGAGCCTGAAGTTACCTTTGAGAACGAAGTAGACACCAACGCTCCGCTTACTGGCAAATAATTACCGGCTCTTTCGTCACTGTCGCCACAGATTGACAACATCACTCTTTTTTGATATAATTTTCTTAGTATTTTTAGTGTGTAATTACCTATAAATACCCAATTAAATCTGTGGAAGTTTACTTTCCCAGAAAGAACATTAAAAACCGAGTGTATATTAAATGATTGCCACTCCAACAGAGTAGTTTTAAAACTTTTCTGCTGGAGGAGGCAATCAAAACCTTTCTCTAACCCTAATATAAAAGATATCAAGATATGGAGAGTTCAGAATGAGTAAGTCACGTATCGCATTGTTTATTGGTCTCATATCGTTGTTTTCTCTAGCAATTCTGCCGAAAGCATTTGCACAAGATGCAACACAGGAACCTGCAACCATTACCGCAGAGCAACTCAAGTTTGGGAAATGCCCAGTCATTAAATTTAACAACAATGCTACTCCAGTAACTGGATGTACTTGGTTTAATGACATATCGACAGTGGTCTTTTGGTCGATGAATGATACCTACTACGCCGGTGTTGCAGATGTCTCCCTAGTTGGCAATTGGATGGATGTAAAGACATTTGCTTCATCACCAAAACCTATCTTCGTCAAGTTTGTAGAAACTATGACAGGGCGGGGAATTCTAATGTCAGTTTATCAATCTGATAAGGATATGTACGCTTTTGCATTGTACAGTCCTGAGAAAACTGGTTGGGCGTTTCAACAACTCACTTATTCCGGGTATATCCAGCAGGAATTAGGTGAAAACTACGAGTGCCTTAGCTTTCAAGTTCAAGACGGTGGGCAAGAGTATACGTCGTCATGCTTCGCTCCGGATAACAATACGCTGATCGTTAATTTCATTGATGATAAGGGCATTGGATGGGCAGCTGTCCTAAATAGGAGTGAAGAATCTCTATACCTGCTTATCCAGTCGAACACCACCGTAGTTAGCATAAAGCCAAATAAAAGTGGCTTTATGGTCGGCAATGGACAATTTGGCGTTCAAATCTATGCCCATGCAGATGGCAACTATTCCTTTAACGAACCAACAGAAGATGAGATGATACCTACTATGGAAGGGCATCCAGTTTAGCTTTGAGAAGAAGCAAGATCGAAAGATCCGGATTTCATCGAGAATAGGAGGTGATGTTTAGGAAATATACACTCGGTGAACCGTATTGTTTACAAGATATTTTTGTAAATAGTACAGTTCACTAAACTCACAATTGTTGCTTTTTAAGCACAATTTTTCTAAGATATAACTACGTCTAGATTTAGGTTTCAGCCACTTTCTGAGTTGTCGCCAGATATTGACAACCACCCCTTTTTAGGATATAATAATTCTAGTATTTTCAATGTAGAAATACTTGATTATACCCAATTCATCGATACTGTAAAAAGTTCGATTAACCTTAAAAACCAAACTGTATTTTATTCTAACCATCATTTAGTATGAATGGTCTTCATGCAGGCAAACTGGTTTATTTCCACGTGCTTTAATTAATAACCTATTCAAATAGGTAATTTGCATAGGAATTAATCTGATTTGTCTGCATGCAAGATCACCATGCGACCCTCACCTGGAGGACTCTTTTCGAGACCTTCGGGTCTAAAGAGTTAGTGATCATTCGTCCAATTATACCTAGGGAAGTAACATTTCGTCGGTAGCCGGAGTTATTAGGAAGGAGGTGGCCCGGAAGGGTAACCACAGACAAAAGGATCTCAAGCAGTAAACATTTGAAACCATATCCAAAGAAAAGGAAAGAACAGATTATGGGTAATAACACCCCAAAAGTCCAACGCCTTATGGTGTTGGTCATCGCTATTATGGCGATGATGGTTTTGTCCCTGAGCGCCGTCGGCGCGCAGGATTCGACTCCAACAGCCCCTACTCACGATGTTAAGGATACCTATAGCCCGGAGAAGGTTTTGGCCACAGGGGCCACCTTTGAAGGAACGTTCTCTCACGGCGGTTTTACATACTCGGTTAAGTCTGGGCAAACCAACATCTTGAACATGAGCGGAAATGGTGTTGTGGATTCAGGACGTGATGTCGGTTCACCCATTGTTGCAATTGGCGGCGCAGACAGCCTGACCTCGATTTACGTCGCTACTCAACATGACCTGTTGACGTTTTCCGATGCGAGCAAGGGTTTTATTCCCACCAATATCAATGTGGCAATTATGCCGGACTACATCACACTATACGGCGCAAGCAAAGATTGCCTTATCGGTTTCGTAGACGGCGCGGCGGCCCCTCAGGGTTTCCAAGTCGTTCAAGGTGGAGATTTTGTCTACGCCTTGCGTGCTATTGACTGCACGTTCACGAAAGAGGTACAAGCGCAGTTCTTGATGTGGACTGCTGCCAAGAATGGTGTTTGGCCCTCGGATATGGCAGTTACCGACTACGACACCGTAAACTTACTGGCGACTGGTTCGACCTTCAGTGAAACTTTTTCGCAGAATAACATCTCGATCAAGGTTGATACCGATGGTAAGACCATGTTGGTCACTGGTGGCGGTTACGTTGACGGAAAGATGCCAACCGGATCACATATTGTTCAAATCGGTGGAAACGGCAGCAGTGCCGTCTACACCCTAGGGCAAACCACCTTTGCAACGTATTCATCGAGCAGCAGCGCTCTGGTTCCGACCAATGTTAACTTGGGCAACCTCATGCCCGATGGCCTAACGGTCTTCGGCTTGAATGCTGACAAGAATCTGGTTGTGTTTGACTCCAGTAAAGCTCAGGCTCAACTGTATCAAGTGAAGGTGGGCGGCGATCATGGCTTTACGCTGAGTCCGCTTAACACCCCGGCGCAGCGTGAATTTCAGGTGACATTTTTGAAATGGCTTGCTGGAAGCCGCAAAGTTACCCCGGATATGATGGTACAGAATTAGAAGCAATACAGTTTGGTAGTTCCTGGAAAAGGGAACAGGGGCGTCCAGTGCGACGCCCCTTCCAAACCAATGTTTATAAATAATTGTAAATTTTGGTTTGGTAATTTAATGTAAAACTTCTAAATAATTAGCCAGATTCCTCATCCTATTTTAGGAAAACACGTGAAAAGTCCCCGATCACTCTGCCCTAAAAGCCCATCCATTCGTTTCACTATATTAAGACTCCATAACTGGAGTTTTTTCTATATCTAGTAGTGCAATACAAAATTAGCTTAAAATCCTCCTATAGAATATTTCACTGTTGAAGTTAAGACTGTTTTGAGTTAAAGTTACGCCACTTAGAATGTCGAGTTACGAATTAAAAATTAAGAATAATTTAATATTATTTATTTAATCTTCAATCTCAAATATATTCGTCATTCGTAAATCTTAATTCGTCATTATTTTATGAAGTGGCATTTACCAGAACAAAAAGATAAGAATTTTGTGGACTTTATCTACTCTACTCGTAAAATTACAGGAGATAGAGTTTATTTTTATCCAAAAGTTGAAGATCTAGAGTCTCCTCTACTCATTCATGATGCAGTAAAAGCTGCTAGAGTTATAATAAAGGCTATTAAAGATAAACAGAAGATTTACATTCATGGGGACTTTGATGTAGATGGAATAACTGCAACTTCAATTATGTGGAATTATTTTTATCGTGAGTTAGGAGCTAATGTTCTACCGCACATCCCTAATAGATTTACTGACGGATATGGTTTAAACGAAGAAACAATAGAAAAGATTATAGAAGAAGGAGGCGATCTTATTATTTCCGTAGACTGCGGTGTTAAAGATATAGAACTAGTAGATAAGTACGCAGACAAAATAGATTTTATTATTACTGATCATCACACAATTAGAGTTGTGGGTGACGAGTTGCGGGTTAAGGGTTCGAAGAAAGCAGGTGAATATTTAATTTCTTCACGTGCCAAGGCTGTTGTTCATCCGAAATTGTCCAAAGGTTTTAGTGAATACTGCGGAGCTGGAGTATCTTGGAAGTTATGTTGTGCTGTTAACGAGTTAAATGATAAGAAGGTTGATATGACTCAATACCTAGACCTTGTAGCCTTAGGGACTGTTTGTGACATAATGCCACTAATTGAGCAAAACAGAATTATTGTAAAACTTGGTTTAGAAAGAATGAGGAAGACAGGAAATGTAGGCTTAAAATCGCTCCTTGAGCAGGCTACAGTACTCCTCTCCTCAGTTACTGAATATACACTAGGGTTTGTTATAGGACCTCGTTTAAACGCTTCTGGCAGATTAGAGTCTGCTCTTGATGCAGTAAGGCTACTAACAACTACTTCAGAGAAGTTTTCTAAAGAGATAGCAGAAAAGCTTAATGAATTGAATTTACAAAGACAAAGTTTAACAAAAGAATATTTAGCAATTGCAGAGAAAGATTTATTAGAGCAAGGTGAGAAAAAGATTTACTTTCTTTATGGCAAAGAATGGCCAGAAGGTATAGTGGGTTTAATATCTGGAAGGCTTACTGAGAAATATAATAGACCTACAATTGTAGGAAGTTTACTTGAAGATGGAAATATCAAAGCTTCTGCAAGAAGTATAGAGGGTTTCCATATGTCTAATGCGTTAAAAGATGCTGATAAGTATTTAATAAGATATGGTGGGCATGCACAAGCAGCTGGATTAACCTTAAGCAAAAAGAATTTTGAAAAATTCATGAAATCACTCTCTTCTATTGCAGATAAACTAATTCTAGATGACCAGCTTGAAAAGACTATAAATATTGATGCAGTAGCCGAATATGATGATATTAATATAGAAAATATAACAAAACTGCTCTCTTTATCTCCTTTTGGAAATGCTAATCCAATGCCACAGATTGCTCTACTCAAAGTTGATGTAAGTGACTATAAGACTATGGGGAAGGACTCTACTCACATTAAGATTCAATTTCCAGAGTATGGATTTGAAGCTGTTGGTTTTAATTTAGCTAAGGAATTTGATAAATTAGATGAACCTCTACTCGATCTTGCCGGTAACTTAGAAATTAACACGTGGAATGGTAAGAAAACTCCAGTATTTAAAATTAACCATTGGAGATTATCGTGAAAATAAGTTAATTTAACCTTTAACTCGTAACCAGTAACCCGCTACTTGAAAAACTGCAACACCAACAATAGTGCCACTCACTTAATTTAAACTGCCACTGGAAATACAATTGGTGGTAAAGTCCTGCCCTAAATGTAATACAGAATAGCTAAATTTCATGTGAAAAAATACCTTTACAGGACTGCCAAATGCGAAACTTATATCTATTTTGAGTAAACCTCACTTACACCGTTACTTCGAAGGCTGAGATTCATTAGCCTATAGGAAAATATTTGTTAATCTGAATATTCATTAGCCTGCAATGCTTAACAGTGACGATTGTTACTGAGTCTCTATTTTTTGGCATCATTCCTTACTTGGGATACGCATAAATGACTCGCCTTGAATTTACCACAAACACAACATAGATGTTGACACTTGAGTAGAGAAGTCATAAACTATTGATATTTGAAAGTAAGCAATTGCTTTCAGAGTATTTTATTTATTATTCATTTCAAATGAATAAAGCAGACTTAGTCAACTGGGTTGCAAACAAAACAGGTATGACAAAAAAGGACGTTGCAACATCTCTAGATGCAATCATCGAAGGTGTAGTAACAACAGTTAAGGGTGGAGACACACTTACACTTACTAATTTTGGAACTTTCCTTGCTGTAAAAAGAAAGGCAAGTACAAAGAGAAACCCAAAGACTGGAGCTCCAGTTAAGGTTCCTGCAAAATCAGTACCAAGATTCAGACCAGGAAAGCAATTCAGAGACATGGTTAAATAATAATCATACTCGAAAATTGTTTACGAAGACTCCGAGCAATCGGAGTCTTTTTGTTTGCCTTCCAGTTGAGTAAAAGATCATCCCTCGACTCCGCTCGGGAAGACAACGTCGTGTCATGGTGAGCGGAGTCGAACCATGATTTCTGTAGCTAAAGGTTTAGTTACAATCTGCCAGAGTAGAGGAGTGTGCAACTCTGATTTGTAATGACTGCGAGGAGAGTAAAACAGGTGGTAAGGTCATTAATAATAAATGAATCCCAAATGAAGAAGTTCCAACCTCAAAATGTTGCTATTGCATATCTTGTGGCTTCTTTATTCGAACTTTGTGACTATTTTGAGCGTATTGCCTCTTTAATTGCTTCTAAAGATATCAAAGCACAATTTCTACGTGATGTAGTAAGTTCGATGCCTAAAAGGTCAATAAGCTCGTTTTCAGAGTACTTTAAAACCTCAGCCACATCCTTATTTTTGAATTCTTCTGAAAGTATTGATGCTGTTGCTATAGAAATTGAACAACCTTCACCTTTAAAAGCTACCTGTTCAAGTTTATCGCCTTTGATTTTAAGGTAAACCGTAACTTCATCTCCACAAGTAAGATTTTGCATTGAAGAAGTAGAGGATGGTTCCCAAGTTGGAACTCCAAAGTTAGATGGTTCTTTATAGTTTTGTAAAATTACTTCTTGTGCTTCTGTCATGGAGGAATTATACCATTCGATACAAGCATTATTTATAACTCTAGCTATCTAGTGTAGTAGTCTTAAAAACTTCTTTAGAATCGAAATAATTAAATTTATAATTATCTTTCCGATATTCTAACAAGAGATCTGCAAGCAATTGTCCAGCATAAGTAGTATAAGGTGAACTTAAAAGCTCAATATTGGAACGTATAATTTCGTCAATCGAGTTTTTACCTTCATTAGTTATCATTAAGTAAGTGATGTAATCATTTAATAGTTGAGGATAATAAGATCTTAGCTCCATTAATGATTTACCTTGTTGAAATTGAACACTTATGAAATTAAGAATCGACTTTTTCTTTAGAAAGACTAGTGGATTCGTCTTATAGAATTCTTCTAACTCATGTATTACTTCTTCTAAATCGATTTGATATCGTTCGACAAATTTATCATCAATACTTTTAGTATCAATCAGGTTCTGCAGGGAAGATAAGAGCTGTTTTTTGCTTGGTAAACTTTCTTTAAATAAATTAAGTACATTTTTACTAAAATCAGAGTTGATTACCCTTCTTTTTATCATTAATTCCTTACCTCGTGCATAAGCATCTTTATAGTCCTCAGGAATATACTCTTCAATATTAGAGGACCTTAGTCCACTTTGTGACCAGGCTTTTATCTTTGACATATCTCCTTTAAAAAGCCTTCTTTGAATATATATCATCCAATCGTCTAGAACCCTTCCGTTACCATCTGGCTTAGGGTGAATAAAACCTAAAAGGCTAGAAGCTGCTGCTGCAAATCTATATATTTCTTCATCTGGGATTGTAAAAGGATATTTTAATGTCTGGGTAATGAAGTTATCTACTTTTGAAAATAAATCTTTAGTTAAAGGTTCAATTAATACTGAAGGAACGCCGGTAACACCAGCGTTGTTAACTAGATTCCTAAAATTTTGATTATAGGCCTTGAAAAACTTATCCTCTCCTGGGATTTGATCTAATTTATTTGCCGTTTGCTCAAAAGTACTTTCAGAAGAATCGTTACCTCGCTCATTAGAATCGTAAAGTGAAATAATAATATCTCTAGGTGAATTACCTAAGTATTCACCGAACATTGAGTTAAAGGTCTGTTCAGAATTCATTTCATCGAAAAAACCTTCTTCAAGCTTCTTTCTAATATCATTTGTTTTTTTTAGTAGCCGTGCTGCATTTAGTAACTTACATTGTTCTTCTGAAAGATTTAACAAATCTTTTCCTTCTTCTTTTAAGTAGTCATTATAACTTTTAAAATTCTCCCAAGAATATGCTTTTTTATCTTTTGGTAAGTCCATATACTACTTACCTTTCTCTGACTTTTTAGTAATCTCTAGCTGAGTTATTTCGTTAGAAGTGAGTTTATCTGAGGTTAAATCTAAATATTCCTCGATTGATTGAACAGCCTTTTCGAAGAATTCTTTATTTAGGCCTTTCTTATCAAATTCCTTTTCAAACCTTTCAATCTCCTTTTTAGATCTATTTCCATACAAAGTAGGTAAAAGTTTCCTAATAAGTTCGAGAATAAGTTTATTTTCTTCGTATGTTGGAGTTATTTTAAGTTCTGAACGTAAATAATCATTAATCATTTCTAATGGAATATTTGGTGCTGTTTTTCTAAAAATATATTGAGAAATTAAGATACAAATAGGCCATAAGACAATTATTACTAGCCCGCCGTTAATTCTAAAAATACCATTAAGAATATAGTATGAGAGAGCAGTACCAACAAATAATATTAGCATCCAATATGTGTAAGAATTTAGCCTAGATTTCTCATAAAAGTGAATTTGAGGTTTATCAAAACCTCCTGTTGGCAATGCCTCTATAGTGAATACTAAGAAAAATGAAGATAAAGCAAATGCAACAAATATAAATGATTGTGAGAGTGCACCAAAGATATTAATTACAAAAATTAGTAGTGAAACCACATAGCAGATAATATATATTCTAAAACGTTTTGGTGCCACTAAATTTGACTTTAAGATATGTTTAAACTAAATTATAGAGCAATATAGATCAATAATGAATTATAAATTTTGAATTGTATGATTAAAGTCTGTCCAGCAATATTAACTGACAAAAAAAGTGTTTTTGAGAGCCAAATGAAGACTTATTCGGCTTTATTTGACACCATTGATATCGATGTAAATGTAAAGGTTGATAATTTTAAGGGTAAAGTTACTGTTCCAGTTGAGATATTTATACCGATCTTAGAGAAATATCCTAAAACAGAATTTAATATTCATTTAATGACAGAGTTCCCCTTAGAGGAAATAAAGAAAACTGTTAATAGCACAATATTTAAAAAGCTTAGGTTTATTATTCACCAAGAGAGTAGATTTGATAAACAAATATTTTCTTTTTTGGGAAGAAGTAAAATAGCTGCTACTTTAGAGGTTGGATCTGATTTAGAAAGTATAAATTTTTATAAAAAGTTTTCTGAAGTTCAGTTAATGACGGTTGATGTTGGTTACCAAGGAGCAAAATTTGAGGAAAAGATATTGAAAAAGGCTAATAAATTGCGAGACATGGGATTCGATGGGATTATAAGCATTGACGGAGGAGTTAATTTAAATACAGCTGAGATTATAAAAAAATATCCAATTAAAAGACTGAGTGTTGGCTCGTACTTTAGTAAGAGCAATGATATTGAAACGGATCTAAAGGAGTTGAATGATGCTTTAGGAAATAAAGTATCATTGAATTTAACATTATAAATTTAAAATATTAATTAGACGACATGCCAGTATTTGTAGAACTTAAGAAAAAGCCAGAAAGCGAGAAGAAA
Organism: Candidatus Dojkabacteria bacterium; assembly: GCA_047445235.1. Classification (GTDB taxonomy): domain Bacteria; phylum Patescibacteriota; class Dojkabacteria; order J137; family J137; genus JBDSRX01. Next base: position 21,692 of record JBLGEO010000009.1, read on the forward strand.
GCGCCTAAAAGAGTTCCAGACGGTAAAATTATTCAAAACATCACTTTCTTTGGAGATGCAGCAATTCCAGAGGGCGATCCAGTCTACGAAAGTGTTAAGGAAGGTGCAAAAATTCTTGCACAAGACGGTTATACAATTGTCGATGGTGGTGGACCAGGTATTATGAAAGCTGCTACAGATGGAGCTGAGTCTGTTGATGGTACTACTATTG
>JBLGEO010000010.1:0-3038 GCA_047445235.1 Candidatus Dojkabacteria bacterium
GGTCCGCGGGGAAGTGTTCGTTTGAGTTTGCTGAGCCTCTGCAAATTCCGCTCGAAAAAGCGAAACGCCGATCAGAAGAAATTAGTCAAACAATACGAGACTAAAATCAAGGAAGCTAAAGGTTTTATCGTTTTAAAACCAAACAAGCTAACTCCTAACGAAGTTAATGAGTTTAGAAAAGAAATTTACGATCTTGGAGCAACATTCAACATTGTAAAGAATACCCTTTTCAAAATTGCATTAAAGGATGCAGGGATTGAGGGAATTGATGCAAACGATGGAGAATACTCTATTCTTTTCTTAGGCGATGATTACATTAATGCAGCTAAGAGTTTAAAGAAGTTTATAGAAACAGCTAAGACAAAAGAGAAAGAGAATAAGTTATCAATAGTTACAGGTTACTTAGAGAACTCTGTATTAACACAAGCACAAGTAGTAGATCTATCTGAGATGCCAGACACAAAGACTAGCGTAGCTATGATCTTAGGCATTCTTGATAATGCTATGAGCAGCGTTGTTAATGTTCTAGAAGATTCACCTAGATCTATTGCAACAATCCTTGATTTAGCTTTCAAGGACAAACAATAAGCGAATTAAACTAGTTAAACACTAGAGTAATTAGAAAGTATATTATATTTTATTTATTTAAGTATGGCAGCAGACAAAGTATCAAAGATTGTTGATTCAATCAAAGAGTTAACTGTTGTTGAAGCTTTTGAGCTAAAAAAAGCTCTTGAAGAAGCATTTGACGTTAAAGCAGCTAGCCCAATGATGGGAATGGCAATGCCAGCAGCTGGAGCTCCAGTAGAAGCAGCTGAGGAAAAGACTGAATTCGATGTTATCTTAAAAGCAGTTCCTGCAGATAAGAAAATCGGAATCATCAAAGTTGTGAAGAACATTACAGGATTAGGCTTAAAAGAAGCTAAAGACCTTGTAGAAGCAGCAGCACTTAGCCCAAAACCAATTAAGGAAGGTGCTAAGAAAGAAGAAGCTGAAGAGCTAAAGAAACAACTAGAAGCTGAAGGAGCTGGAGTTGACGTTAAATAATTTGAGATCCTTGGCGAGCAATGCGAGCCTTAGATTTCAATTATCCCGAGGAGCGAAAGCGAGCTCGGGATCTAATTCTAATTAGATTTATTAAAAAGACGACCAAAATCATTTATTCTTGAATGTGAGGTCGTCTTTTTATATGATGATATAGGAGTGTATGATGTGATTACGAAGTGTATGATTATAGTGTAAATTGGAATATGATTATATTAGTCATTTTTAATTTAAAGTCTTGAGCAAACTGAGGATTTTAAATTAGAAATTAAGAACTCTAAATATGGACGGAATATGGAACCTATTAATGCAAAGCGGACTTAGTGCAGTCTCTTTAGATCAAGTTAAGCACTTATATATTGTCATATTTATGCTTCCTGTTGTAGTAACAGTAATTAGCATTGCAAGGTACGTAATTGGATTAAGAACTTTAAAGGTTTATATCCCTATTGTAATAACTTTTGCTTTCTACGAAATTGGTTATAGATTAGGAGACAGTAACCAACTAACATTCTTTAGAGGGATAGTTTATGGACTTGTTTTATTTACACTCTCATTTGTCTTCTCTACTTTCATTTATAAGTTAGTACAAAGATTTAGACTTCACTACATTCCAAAGCTTTCTTTAATAATTACAGGAGTTTCAATTAGTGTAACTGCATTAATATTTATAATGATCTACTTTGAAAGAAACATATTCTTAAATGTTGCTCCGTTTGTAGTAGTTATGATGGTTGTTATTGGAGAGGAATTCATGGCTGTTCTAGCTAAGAAGAACTTTCTATATACAGTTTCTATTACTACAGAGACGCTTCTAGTATCCGTAATAAGTTTCATAATCATATCTTTAGATATATCCCAAGAGATTGCATTCAAATACCCACTAACAATTATAGTGATAATTTTATTGAACATATTGATTGGTAGATTTACTGGTTTAAGAATTAATGAGTACTGGAGATTTAGAAAAATACTTTTAAAAGAAGAACCTAAAACAGATGGTAAACCTCAGTCTACTAATTAAAAACAGGAAAGACGTCTTAGGTAGAAACGAACGACAGTTAGTCTACATAAGAGAGAATAACAAGAGGCGAAGCGTCAAAATAGCTGACGATAAAACTCTTGCCAAGAAAATTCTACAGCAGAATAATATTCCCGTACCTGAAAAAATTGCAGTTATTAAAAGCAAGGAGGACTTGGAGCACTTCAATTTTGATAAGCTCCCTAAAAGCTTTGTAATTAAACCTGTTAAAGGAGTTAGGGGAAGTGGTGTCGATATTTTCTATAACAGAGATAAGAATGGTAAATGGATAAGAGCAGATAAAACCAAAGCTTCTTTAGATGATATAAAAGGACTTTGTATTGATATTATCGATGGAAAGTACTCTCTTTTTAATCAGCCAGACGTTGTACTAATAGAAGAAAGAGTTAAAGCTCATAAAGACTTTAAATACTTTACTTACAAAGGGACACCTGATGTAAGAGTTATCGTTTACAATAAGATTCCAATTATGAGCTACATTAGATTACCGACCAAGGAATCTAATGGAAAAGCAAACTTAGACCAAGGTGCAATTGGGGCAGGGATTGATATGGCAGTTGGAAAAACTACTGATGCAATTATTGGGAAAGGTACTCCTATTGAATATATACCCGAGACCGGTGTGAGAGTTTCTGGATTAAAGATACCTTATTGGGACTTAATTCTTAAATATGCTGTGGAGGCTAGTAAGGTAACAGGCTTAGGCTTTGGTGCAATAGATTTTTTAATTGATAGAGAAAAAGGTCCACTTATTGTAGAGCTTAACGCAAGGCCAGGATTATCTATTCAGTTGTCTAATGATGATGGATTAAGATGGAGATTAAAGAAAGCTAGCGGTATTAAAGTTAAAACAGTAGAACAAGGGGTTAGACTTGGAAAGGATCTATTTGGAGGAGAAATTGAGGAAGAGATCGAGACAATTTCAGGAAAAAGAATGATTGGGATTACAGAG
>JBLGEO010000011.1:0-6965 GCA_047445235.1 Candidatus Dojkabacteria bacterium
CAGTTAGAAAGCTAGAAAAGATTTCAATCCCAATAGTATTTATTCTAGCAATCCTTGCTGTATTTCTTTTGAACAACGGCTATTTAGTAAATATTGGCTACTTTTATCTATTAGTAATTATTATTTTTATAGTTTTTGATTTGATAATTCTTTATCGAATGAATCATTTAATAAAGAGATTTGCTTTATTTGCGGTGCTATTCTTCCCGTTTGCTCTTTTATTTGAACTGACTTCTCTTTCATTACATCTTTGGGAATTTACATCTACTCAATATATTGGATTAGTGACAATCTTTGGTAATACCTTCCCCATTGAAGAGTTACTTGCACTTATAATTGCTCCAGCAAGCATTGGAATATTCTACGAATTCTTTCTCGATAACGAGAAATAATATTAGTCCCAATCTCATCTTAATTATGCTTCTGCAAATGCTGCTTCTGTTTCCTTTTCTTTATAACCTTTTAAACTTTTCAAAAGTTTCCTCTTTTCTAAAATACTCTTCACGGTTACAGGACACCAATAAACAATAGCTCCCATTTGTGGTGAAGTATTAATCCCGTCAGATACAAGAAAATAATCACCATCAATAAAGATCGATTCTAAGATAACTTCATCACTTAAAGCCTCGAAAAAAGTCTTCAAGTAATCGTTGAATGACTTAATATTATTTCTCAAGTATGTCTTTCCAACAGTATTTTCCATCTTAATTTTTAAAACAAAACGAAGAAGTCTAGCATAAAAGTTTTTAATAATTTGTAAATTTACATCCCAAAATGTATATGAAATTTATGAGATCTTGTTGAAGTACTTCAATTTAGATTCATCTGAAAGTTTTTTAATCTCTTCACCTAAGTTTGGATCTGCAAAAAATGGAATTTCTTTAAAATAGTTTACCCATCTACTACTAACTTTACTAATAGCTTCAAACAAATCCTTTTCTTCTCTTAAACCTAGATCAATTTTTTTATTAAGTATGTTTTCAAAATAGTTATGCAAATCACGCCAAATTTCAGATGTTGGCTCATCTGATTCAGATTGTAATACTTTTAGGATTTTGTCTCTAAAGTCAGACTTTCGAGCAGATTGCCTAGCTTCTTCGTTTGATTCAGATAAATAATATGCATCTCTTTCTAAAAATCCTAGTAGAAGATCGTACATTAATGATTTTCTGTATTCAACTAAATCTTCATGCTGCTGTTTTATTGAATCTTCAAAATGTTTGATTGCATCACCAATTGTTACTCCTGGATCTGACATAACAATAGGATGATTACCTTTCGAATTTAGGTCATTAAATCTTTGTCTAACCTCTTTAAATGCTAATGCAAAATCAACATCCTTAAAGTCAGTTGGTGTATAAAAAGAAACTATATATTCAATAATTTTGTACTGGTGCCCTAAAGCCCCTCGAGATAAAACAAAAGTTTTTATTACTAACTGTTTAAAACTTTCTGTAGTAAATGCCATATTACAAGAATGTTAATTGATTACTCTTGTATCATACAATATTTCCAGTGTATAATCTTTGTAAATACGACACAGCATAGATTAACGTCACTAAGCTACTCTTAAATGAGCGTAAGAAGGAAGAAATTAAGTAGAACTTTCCGGGTTGCCCGTTATAGCTTTTCAAGTGCTCCGATCTTCTTCGGGGAATTGAGGTGGTACCGCCGTTAAAAGGCCCTCAGATTAATTAGTTTTTAATTTTCTGAACATGTTGCCTAACGGACCATATAATCCTATTGAAAGTGAAAAAGCGATGTTAAATTTTTGGCTAGAAAATAAATTCTATAAGCCAGAGTTTGATCCATCTGTAGATAAAGTTAAGACTACAGAAGAAATGAAGTCCGATGTTCGCGAAGCATGGGCATTAATTTGTCCGCCTCCTAATGCATATGCACGTCCTCATATTGGAAATATTTCAGGTTATGCTTATCAAGATGCGATGGCTAGGTATGCAAGAATGCAGGGTAAGAAAGTCTTAGTTTTACCTGGAAAAGACCATGCTGGTCTTGAAGGAGAAGGAGTTTTTGTTAGAGAAGTTTTAGAGAAACAAGGCAGAAATAAGTTCGAAATGAAGCGAGAAGATTTTTATAAAGAAATGATGGAATTCTTTATGAAGAACATTGATATTGCTGCAAAAGATGAAAGAGAAATTGGTTTATCTGCAGATTTTGACAGAGATACATTTACTTTAGATCCTAATATTGTAGAAACGGTTTTGAATACATTTGTTGAGATGTATAAAGACCAAAGAATTTATAAAGGAGTAAGAATTATTAACTGGGATCCAAAGGCTAGGACTGCGGTTGCAGACAATCAATGCTTAAGAGAAGAAAGAGATGGAAAAATTTACTACATAAAATACAAAATTAAAGATTCAGATAAGTTTATAACTGTTGCAACAACAAGACCAGAAACAATGTTTGGGGATACGGCTGTTGCGGTAAATCCTAAAGATAAAAGATATGCTGATCTGATTGGCAAAACTGTAATTATTCCTTTGGTGAATATCGAGATTCCAATTATTACTAATCCAAAAGTTTTAACTGACTTTGGAACTGGTGTTTTAAAAATAACACCTGCTCATGCTCAAGATGACTATCAGATTATGATGGAATGGAATGCTGCGCATCCAGAAAAGAAGATTGGTTATAGAAATGTAGTTTCTCAAGATCTAAAACTTGTAGGAACAGTGCCAGAAAAATATAGAGGACGAAAATATAAAGAAGCTTTGCCAGAAATAATTGAAGATCTTAATGCACTTGGTCAATTTGATCACGATGAAACTGTAAAACAGAACATATTAATTACAGAAAGAACAAAAGCAGTTGTAGAACCTTTAATGTCTTCGCAATGGTATTTAAAGTATGACGGTTTGAAAGAAGCCGCTATTGATATGGTTAAAACCGGAGATGTTCAAATTCATCCAGACAATATGATACAAAAATTTAATCATTGGATGGATAACCTTAGGGACTGGGCTATTTCGAGAAGTTTATGGTGGGGATACAGACTTCCAGTTTGGTATGCAGGGGATGTTACAGAGGAAATTAATGATGATGGACAGGTAACTGAATTTATCGAGATAAATGGGAGAAAAGAAGAATTGAATTATTCAAACCCAAATCATCTTAGAGTTCAAATGGAAAAGCCTATCCAACTAGAAACCAGTAACTCGCAACCCGCAACCAATTGGATTCAAGATGAGAATGTTCTTGATACTTGGTTTAGCTCTGGACAATGGGTTTACGCAACTTTGACTAAGTATAATCTTATGGATACATTCTTTCCGACTACTGTTTTAGTCTCCGCTTCAGATATTTTGGAAAACTGGGATTCTAGAATGATGATGTTCACATACTTTAAGCATAAGAAAGAACCATTTAAAAACTTATTTTTAACTGGAATTGTTTTAGGTAAAGATGGACAGAAGATGAGTAAATCTAAAGGAAATGTTTTGGATGTTGATCAGATTAAAAATGAATATGGAAGTGATGCATTAAGAATGTCTTACTTCTATCAAAACTCTGCAGGTGGGTCCTATGTAATTTCTCCAGATAAACTAAAGAACTTTAAACAGTTTAATAATAAACTTTGGAACGCAGCAAAGTTTGTAACAATGGATTTTGATAATGAAAGTTACACTGGCAATATTGCTGACTTGAAACTTGATCTATCTAAACAAATTATCGAGCATATCAAAGCTGTTAAAGAAAAAGTTACTAAAAATATTGATGCTTATGAGTTTGGCTATGCAACTGAGACTTTGTATGATGAGTTTTGGCATAAGTTTTGTGATGAATTAATAGAACAGAGCAAGAAACATACAAATTCTGTACGAAATAAAGAGACTAATGAAGTAATCTCTGAACCTAATGCAGAAGAAAAGAGCGAAATGAAGAATGTTTTAATTTACGCAATCAAAGAATATACTAAGATGTTACATCCATTTATTCCGTTTATAACAGAAGCTATATGGCAAGAAATGCCTAAAGCAGAAGGCGATTTTAGAAGTTTAATGTATACAAAATGGTAGAAGAACTAAGGTCTAACGAGATAAATGTAGTTTTATCTGCTGAAGATGAGATAAAAATTAATGCTCAGCGGATGGGACATGAGAATTGGAGAAGTTCCAATGAAACTCTTGGATATAGCCTTAGTTATCCAGATGACAAATCTCATATGAAAAGAGATGGACTAGTTCCATTCAGCTATTTAGTTGAGTTAGAAGTTCTGCTTAAGGATGTTGAAGTTTCAGAACAGATTGAAGATGCTGATGCATTGGAATTTCTAAAGAGAATACTTTCTGATGAAAAGGTGCATTGGAGCTCTGAATTTAAAAAAGAAGTAATGGAAATAGAAGAAGGTCAAAGTGATTTACAATTAGTAAAAGATTGGATGTTTAAATTAGCCAAAGACTGGTCTCATCGAAATGACAATTGGGCTAATAGAACTGTTGATCTAAAAGATCTTTTGGTAAAATCCTTTGGAGATATATCAAATCCAGATTCCAGAAAACAAATGATTGAGAAGCTTATGGATTTAAAGTCTCAAGCAGTAAGATTTAAAAGTTACACAACATTAATAGAAATGTTCGATTTTCTTGCGAATCTATCAACAAAGGATAAAACAAGTATGTCCTTACCTAAGATTTTAATTTTAGTACATGGGGGGTGGAGAGAAGGAACTTATAAAGATTCCAACTTGAATCTCTACAAGAGTAATGACTTCTTAGATTTTAATACAATAATTCCGGAGGTTTCTGTAAGAAGTAGAATAAATACAATGGAGGCTTATTTAACTAACATTAGTTACAAAGCAATAAATGTTGAAGAGTATATCTCTAGCCAGGTTTCAAATATAAGAAAAATGTATGAAAAAGGCGAAATGCCAGCAAATAAGACGTTCAAACTAATTTTTGATATTGGATTCGAACTCGAAAGATTAAAGGAAAGGATGTCTAAGAAATCCTTAATGAATAAAGAAAAGCTTTTAGATCAGATTCAAAAACAGATAGATGGTATAGAAGAAACAATGAAGTTTGATGCCAACACCGGAATGTTTGACGTTTTAATTAAATTTTTGGTGAATTATGAAGACTAGCGCAGGGATAATGTTATATAAAAAAGAAAATGATATTCTAAAAGTCTTTCTTGTTCATTCCGGAGGACCATTTTGGGCTAAAAAAGATGCTGGTGCTTGGGGAATTCCAAAAGGCTTAGTAGAAGAGGGCGAAGACTTGAAAGAAACTGCTATTAGAGAGGTTGGTGAAGAACTAGGTCAGGATATTAATGTAGATATATCGAAGTTAGTTGAACTGGGACATGTTAAGCAAAGATCTAACAAAAACGTTTATGCCTTCTCGTTTTTAACGGATTTTGGTGATATTGAAGTTAAAAGTAATACTATATATATAGAGTGGCCTCCTAAATCTGGAAAACAAATTGAGATTCCCGAGGTTGATAAAGGTGAATGGTTCGATATCGAAACCGCAAAAATTAAAATTATGTCATATCAGCTTCCATTTTTAGATTTTTTGGTGACTTCATTGTAACTACTGATTAATTTATTAATGCATAGTTATATACTTCTTTACAGATTGTCTGTAAAATTTCATTGTATTGTGTTTTAGGTTTGTATGAAGTTACCAAAAAGATTACCCATTAACGAATATGGCAGAAAAGCATCTGTTGGTTTTCTAGTATCTATTCTAATAATCTCTGCTGTAATTCCAAGAATGCTTTTAGCTCAAAACGAGCCTGCTTCTTTCCCAGTTGAAACACCCGCATCTTACCCTGAGGTAAGTAATACAGTGGATCAAATTATTGATAATTCAAAAAGTGATTTTAGCGGATACACTCAAGAACAAATCGATGATGCAACTGCAAAGGTAAAAGATGCACTGATTGTTCCATCTGAAGATAACTTTTTTGTTGTTAAGTTTAGAGATGGAGAGTCTGCAAATAGAGTTTCTCAAGAGGTTGCTCCAGAAAATATTATTCCCGATAGATACACTTCTTTACTCGGAGATGATGTTCGTTTAATTAAGATCGACAATGAACAAGATAAAGTTGATCAAATGACTAAGTTTAATCTGGATGATTCCGTTGAGTATGTTGAAACAAATCAAATTGTAAAAAAAGAGGCTTGGACAGCACAAGATGGGAATACAACAGTAAAGCCAAATGACTTTCAGGCAACTAACAATTGGTACGACAATAAAACAAAATTAGGGCAATTGTACAAAGACCAAGGATGTCCATCATCACCTCTTTGTGGAGGTTCAAGCTCTATAATAGTTGCAGTATTAGATACTGGAATGGCTTTCGAAACAAATACCGGCGCAACATACAGAGAGTATCTAGGAGGTTCTCCATCTAATGGAATAAATAGAACACCTTTAAACTTTACACCAGCACCAGAACTTACAGGAGTAACTTTATGGACTAATCCTTTAGAGAACTACACAGGACATGACGAAGATGGCAATTTTATCTGCGATGACCTTCATGGTGCAGATATGATTGCTGTAATTGACAACCTATCAATGAAAAACGCTTCACAATGGCTAGACTCTTGCAATAATACTGGTGATACTGACCATGCATGGGTAGAGAAGGAAGGACACCCAAACGATGATGACGGACACGGTTCTTACGTTACAAACATGATTGTTTCCTTAGTTGACAATGCTACCAGTAGTTTTGGTTCAGCTTTCAAAACAAAAATAATGCCTATTAAGGTCTTAGACTACACAGGTACAGGCACTACTTTCACAATTGCACAAGGAATACGATACGCAGTTAATAATGGTGCAAAAGTTATAAATATAAGTATCGCTGGACTTACGTCACCAAGTGCAACTTTAGAGGATGCGATCAGTTATGCAAACGATCACAATGTTCTAATAATAGTTTCTAGCGGTAACCAAAATTTATCAAGCTTAGAGTACCCCGCAGCC
>JBLGEO010000012.1:0-13473 GCA_047445235.1 Candidatus Dojkabacteria bacterium
GCAGTGACTCATTTATACTGCTAATTTAGTTATTAGAATTAAAACTATGCCTAGACGAATAACATTAGTACGACCTTCAGATATGTTCAGAGTAATGGAAGATTCAATGTCTAATTTTATGAGTGACGTAGGAATCTCAGCGGATTTTCCATTAAGTGTTAATGTAAATATAAAAGAGCTTTCTGATAGATATGAAGTAACTGCAAAGGTCCCTGGCTTTAAGAAAGATGAAATTAATATTTCATTTCATGAGAACGCATTGGTTCTTGAAGGAAAGATAAATGAAGAAATGGAAAAGAAGGATGGAGAATTCATTGTGCAAGAATATAAAGAAGGAAGTTTTAAAAGAATGATAAACCTTCCTGGTAAAGTTGATATGGATAAGGTAGATGCTAAGTTAAACGAAGGAGTATTAACTTTAACACTGCCAAAGCTTCCAGAGGTACTACCTAAAAAGATTGAAATAAGTGATTAAAAAGGCCCGAAAGGGACTATTTTTATTACATCACAGAAGATTAATTTACTGTTCAGTCTCTGTACTTCTACTACCTGACAGTTCAATTCCCACTTTTAAAGTTGTATCTAGTGCCTGAATCTTTAATAGTAAGCTTAGATAAGCTTTAAGCAATTCACTATCGTCATGCTTTATCCATTTCTTTAATACCTCTAGATCCTCAACAATATTTATTCCAGATCCCTCTAACTTATTAAGCACTTCCTCAACACTATCTCTATTTAAGACTGAGCCACGATACTTAGCATATTTTACTAGTTTACCCACACCTTCCATATATAGTAGAAAGTATGCACCTCTATATGAAATTACTTGAGAAGTATCATTCACAATATTTGCAGAGGTATTTACATCTGGTAAGCCAGGTAAATACATTGGGAAACTTCTATAAATAGCAGTAGCCTCTGCAGTTAATCTTGGCAGTGTAATTCGGGACAGAGCTGTAAATTGTTCGGAAACAAGTGTTTTAAAATTTCGAAACATATATGCTTGGAATATTAGTCTAGAAGTATACCACTAAACTGTCTTAGCTTTTTTTTCCTTCTCTGAAGCTTTTAAAAATTCTACAAACATTGGGTGTGGTTGTAGCGGCCTAGATTTATACTCTGGATGTGCTTGAGTAGCTATAAAGAAAGGATGTACATTTCTAGGAAGCTCTACCATCTCGACAAAGAAATCATCTGGAGAAGTTCCAGAGAATATCATGCCTGCCTTTTCTAAATCTTTTCTAAACTTATTATTAAATTCAAATCTATGTCTATGTCTCTCTTGAACTGTAACTGTATTTTTTGTTTTCTTTAACTCCATGTGTTTTGTAAAGATATCGTATGCAAGCGTACCTTCTTTTAAGACACAAGGGTATGTTCCTAATCTCATGGAAGTACCTACACCTTTTATTGTCTGATATTTAGCATCAAATGGAATGCTATAAACTACATTATGTTTAGTTTTAGGATCAACTTCTTCTGTATTTGCATCTTCCCAACCTAAAATATTTCTTGCATACTCTACACATGCTAATTGCATTCCATAACAAAGACCTAAATATGGTATTTTATTCTCTCTAGCATATTTAATAGCTCTTATCTTTCCTTCAACACCTCTATTTCCCCATCCAATTGGTACTATAATTCCATCCAAGTCTTTTAACAATTCAGTTACATTTTCCTCGTGTTCTAAACCTTCTGCATTAATAAACAAAATATCTGCACCTATATCTGTACCCCAACTAGCATGTTTTAATGCATGCGCTAGAGAATTATAAGAGTCTGGGAGCTGGAAGTTACCTGTCGCTATATATTTGCTAATTACACCTATCTTTACTCTGTTTTTTCTTTCTGTTTGAATTACTTTTACTAATTTATTCCAACTCTTGATATCAAGTTTCTTTGCCTTCAAGCCCAAAAGTTTTAACATATTTATGTCAAACTTCTGTTTCTCAAAACTTAATGGAAGTTCGTAAATACTTTTTAAGTTAGTATTCATCACAACTCTTTCTGGACTGATGTTACATTGAATCGCAACTTTAGATAATCTTAATGAATCTATTTCTTGACTACATCTTAAAACCAAAAAATCTGGTTGTATACCAGCCATGTTAAGAAACCTCATTGAAAGTTGAGTTGGTTTTGTTTTTGGTTCTCCTAAGTGTGAAGGTATTGGAACATAAGTCAAATGGATATGTATACAATCATCAGGCATAGCAAGTTTCATCATTCTTGCTGCTTCGTAATTATAAATATTTTGATATTCTCCAGCCGTTCCTCCAAGCTCAACTAAACATATATCGTAGCCGTGACCGGCATTCTTTATTCTTGTAATAAGCTCGTTAGGAATTGTTGGAATAGCATCTACTGTTTTACCTCCAAAACCCATAGACCTTTCTCTGTTTATAATATCCAAATAGATCTGTCCCATTGTGACAAAATTTTTTCTTCCAACTTCAACTCCAAGGTATCTTTCGTAAGTACCTAAATCCATATCTGATTCAAGTCCATCTGCACATAAAAAGGGGTCCCCATGTTCTATGGGGTTAATGGTTCCAGAGTCAACATTTAGATAGGTTTCGCATTTAATTGCGGTTACTTTATATCCCCGAGACTTAAGGAGGAGACCAATTGAGGCTGCTGTAACTCCCTTGCCTATGCCCGAGATTACACCGCCAGAAATGAAAATATACTTAGTCTCCATAGTGAAAAATTACCAAATGTTTTTAGTTTAATCAATTTGAATTTTGACTGCAAGGGAATTTTTATTATAAGTTAGGTTAATTTAAGTGAAAAATAAGTAGTGTATAATAGTAAAGTTTTTACAATAGTAAAATTTTTACAATATAAATATGTCTAGGATTCCAATAACATTAATAACCGGGTTTTTGGGTGCAGGTAAAACCACTCTTCTTAACCAAATTATTGAAAATAATAAAGACTTAAAGCTTGGTGTAATTTTAAACGAGTTTGGAGATGTTTCTCTTGAGAGTCAGTTTTTAGTACCTACTGAAGATGAGGTTGTAGAACTTAGTAATGGATGTGTATGTTGTGTTGCAAGAGGAGATTTAATTTCAGCTTTTGCTAAAGTAATGAAAGCCAATCCAGATACTAATTATATAGTATTAGAAGCTTCTGGGCTTTCAGACCCATTAGCTCTTGGATTAACTTTTTATAACCCTAGTATAGAAAAGGATTTTAAATTAGATGCTGTAATCTGTGTTGTAGATGCAGTTAACTTCGAAGATCAATTTGATAATTATGATATTGTTAGGATTCAGGTATCAACTTCAAATATTGTTTTAATCTCAAAAGTAAAAGATGCTAAGGCAGAGAAAATACAACAGCTTAAGAATTTAATACATGATTTAAATCCAAAGGCACTTGTTTACGAAATTGATAGTTCATTAGATATAGATATTCTTTTAGATAAGTCTATGGGTGATTTAAAAACTCTTGAAGAATTTGAAAAAGTTGTAGGAGAACAAGGACATGAATCTCACGAAGGACATGAGCATGGAGATGAAATTGAACATCATCATGAAGAAGTTGATGAAATATTTTTTAAAACAGATAACTCAATTGACTATTATCAATTCGAAGATGTTTTAAGAAAATTACCTAAAGAGGTTGTAAGAGCAAAAGGATTTATAAATTTTGCAAACGCACCTCTCAAAAATAAGAAATATCTTCTTCAGTTCGTTTTATCTAGAAAAGATTATACATATTTAGATTGGAATAAAGATGAGGTTAAAACCTCCGCTTTACTCATTTTAGGAAAAAATTTAGATAAGAAAGCAATTTTAGAGTCTCTAAAATCTACAGAATTTAAAAAGAAGGGACTATTAGGGATTATTAAAGACAGGGTTAAACACGAACTAAATACTTAGCTTTCTATATAAGAATTCTCTTCGTCTAGTGTTCCAAAACTTAATACATTCAAGAAACCTGTGAATGCACCAGCAATCTTACCTCCAATACCTGGATCAATTGGTTGATTACTATCCTGTGTAAGCCTTCTTTCTAACTCTTCTTTTGCTCGAGCTTCTCGTTCAGCAATTATTGTATTGAGCTGTTTTATTGCAGCCTTACCTTCTCTTTTATTTCCATTATAAATTGCATCATATTGCATTGCTCGTGGTGTTTCGCACTCAGGACATTTCTCATTACAAGTATCAAATTGCTTCTGACAAACCAAACATCTAACCATATTTATTTTCTTACCATCTACTACCATTTCTGTAATTTCACTTTTAAAACCATTTCGTTCAATTGCTTTAGTGCTTAAGACAGTACCGTTATCATATTTCGATAGATTTTGAGAGATTTCGCCCTTGCTTTCAGTTTGTATTTTTGTTTCAAATTGCACACAATCACCGCCATCTGATTTTGTTTCAAGTTCGATTGCTTTATCACCTACAATATCTTGGACAGCAAATTCTAAGCTCTGTCCATCCATTACTCTTTGTAAAACTTGTGATTGAACTTCTGATAGTTCTTCCTCATCTAAGTTAGATTTGATATCTTCCTTGTCTTTAAGGTAAAGATCAATTGCTCTAATAGTATCTTCGTAGTTCTTTACAAACATTGCTCTTTTTGTTGGATTGGCTATTATTTGCGGTAAATCTTTTATTACCTTAACTACAAACGGTTTAAAACTTTTCATAAGGTCGTCAATGATTGGATTTAGTACTGAATCGTTATTTCGTATATTATCAAGACCAATCCTATTTATCGTTGGATGAGTATTTATTGCGTCATCTAGACTTAAATTCGAAGTAATAAGAGTTGAAAGAATAGTATTCTCTATTTGGTTTCCACTTGTTGGATAGGAAATAACCTCTTCTGCTTTACCTTTAAACCTATCAATTGAATCTTCTACCTCCAATCTATTGTAAGGAATAGAAAAGATATGTACTTTAACTCCTCCATCCGTAGCCTCATAAATTCTATACATTAAATTATGTTGAACATTAGAATAAATAGGCGGGCTATTCTCAATTATTAACCTTGGTGATATTTCTGTCTTTGTAAGTTCGTCAATATGCTTTAATATATCTGGCTTATCATTGTACAGTTTTCGGATATCTTCAATAATCTTTAATGTTCCAGGATTGTTTCTAAAATTAATAAGAAGTACTACTACTAGATTAAATAACTCGGTATCTTCTCTTTCGTTTGCAATTTGATTTTTACATCTTATTGCTGAGTAAATTAAGTATTTAATTTTCTCAAAATCAAGTTCGTAACCAAATTCTACTTTTCTAAAACCATTCTCATTTATTAATGCTTTCAATTTATCCAGATCAGCATTATTAAACTTCTGGGAAACTCCTTCAAGAAATGTCTCTGCAAGTTTAATATTTTCACCTAAAAATGTAGAAATATTATCTGTAAGCATATATTGAATTTCGGAACTAATAGATCCAATTCCGTATTCGTCAAACTGCTCAGCATGTGTGCATATAAATTCCCAATTTGCAGCGATGAAGTTAATATTTTTTAAAATATTAATAATAATATTCTTAAGCTCATTGGATATTGACGTACCGTCAAGGTAAATATCGTTTTCGAGAAAACTAATTATATTCTCTAGATTGACATCTTGTAGTAGTTTTATTATTTCACCATTTGGAATTTTGCTAATTTCTTTGGAAAGAAGAACTTGCAGTATTTTTTCTAACTGAACTCTAAAAAGATCTTTATAAAGTGTTACAGTAGCCATTTTATGTTCTAAGATTTCTAGTTTTTCAGATTCTTCTACTAATAAAAGTCTTTGAACAAACTTAAAGTCATCAAGAACTTTAAGACATTTTCTCTCAAAGTTCTGATAATCAAAGGACTCGTTTGATGTAGATGGACCTACATCTATTGTATCACTGTAAATTGAATTCAATTTATAAATATATAATGTCTATTGCTCGTAGACTCCAAAGTTGGCTTTGAAGACACAGATTGGTGCTCTGACTTATCCATAAAGGAATCACAGTTGCGGCACAGTGGAGGAATACCTCTCTTTCCCAATTTCTAGAAAAACTAGAATGCTGTAACTAACAGTTTAGAAAATTGTGCTTAGTAAATCAAGTAACTACAATATATTGTATTTTATATTTGGAAATATGATTTCAGTTAGTTGTTCCACACAATTGAAAATAACTATAAGTTAAATTAATAAATTACTTGACTTTGCGACTTAGTTGCATTTATAATTTCTCAACTTTCAAACAATATGAAAAACTCAAAAAAAAGAAATAAAATTTTAGAACTTTTTTCAAAAGGATATTTATTAACGGCTAGTGAAGTTGTTGAAAAAGTTAATAATGTTGATAGAGCCACAATTTATAGAAATTTAACTAGATTTGTGGAACAAGGTCTTCTTAGAGAAGTAAATGTTAGAAAAGGAATTTCTAGTTACGAACTTAACACTGATCATCATCAACACTTTATATGTAGCAATTGTGAAAAGGTAGTTCCAGTTGAAGTTGATGCAAGTATTTTAAAAGAAATTATTCCAAATGGAGTGAAATTGGAAGACTTCGAACTTAACTTGAGGGGTAAATGTGAAGATTGTAAGTAAATAAATCTTGATTAAGTAATAATATTTATTAGTTGATTATAATGACATTAGTATATTCATTAATTGCGACATTCATAGTTAGCCTTATTTCTTTTGTAGGGATACTACTTTTTTTTAGAAAGACAAATTCAAAGAGTAGCTTTATTACTTCTCTTATTGCTTTTGCAGCAGGAGCACTTCTTGGTGATGCTTTTCTTCACCTTATCGGAAAAGCAATAGAAGTTAATGGTTATTCTATTGGAATCATGGTTTATGTTTTTGCTGGAATTTTATTGATGCTTGTAATAGAGGCATATTTTCATTGTAGTCACGATGCTACAGAAGAGAATAAGCATAACCATGCTACTAATAAAGTTTTGGGAAATTTAAATACTTTTGGAAATGCAATCCATAACTTTTTAGATGGAATAGCTATTGCTGCTAGTTTTTTAGTTAGTCCAGTTGCAGGTGTTGCAAGTACTATAGCTATAATTTTTCATGAGATACCACAAGAGTTTGCTGATGTCGGAATTTTACTTTACTCTGGATGGTCTAAAAAAAAGGTACTTGTATTAAATTTCTTAACTGCATTAACAGCTGTCTTAGGAGCAATCTTTACGATCATTCTAAGTAGTTATATTCAAGGTGCACAAAAGTTTCTAATTCCACTTGCAGCAGGGCAGTTTATTTATATTGCGCTTGCTGATTTACTTCCAGAAATTCACGAAAAAGCTGGAGTAAAGAAATATGTTCTAGAGATTGGAATGTTCTGCGTGGGATTTATATTAATGTACGTCTTATTATTTTTAGAGTAAGGTACATATCCAGAAACGGTTTTTTTCGTTTTGATCAAGCCTTACTTCAATAGACCAGGCAGAGAATTCATCTGTCTTTTCTTTTGAATGTAAATCATCGACTTCCAATATTATGGTACCTTTTCCGTTTAAAAATTTTGCAGCTTGATGAAGAAGCTTCCTAATATATTCTAGCCCATCAATTCCCCCATCTAAAGCGATTAGAGGTTCGAAATCTTTAACACTGGAACTTAGTGAGCTAATTCTCTCTCTAGGGATATAAGGAAGATTTGAAACAATTAAATCTAGTTTTATATTATGAAAATTATCAAGGAGATCTGATTCAATAAGTTGTAAACTACTTTCATCTTTCTGATTTATAAAACAATGAGTCTTTCGTTCAATTAGAAAATTTCTTGCATTATCCTCAGCGACTTTTAGAGCAGCATTAGAAATATCAGATAAGTAACCATCGTAAGCAATAAGTCTTTTTTCTAGCTCAAGTGCAAATGTAATTCCAATAATTCCAGAGCCTGTTGCTACATCTGCAAAAGTAACCTTACTATATTTATTTGCTCTGTTATTAATGACATCTAGAGCTAGATCAATAAGTTCTTCTGTCTCGATCCTAGGAATAAGAGTATATTTATTAACTCTGAAATCTCTACCGTAAAATTCACCTTTGCTAGTAATATGTTCTACTGGGACTTCAGAATCTATTTCTTTAGTAAGCTTGAAAGGATCAAATCCATGTTTGATTAAGTGGTTTGTTTCTTTTACAGAAAATTTTCGCATAAAAAATCTCTCTAGAAATATTAATAACTAGAGAGATGATATCACATGTATGTTTAGTTGAATCGTGCTGTCTTCATAATTTCATCAATTAACTCTAACTGACTAGATGGACCTGCGGTAATTGCTGCTACCCAGTCAATTCTGTTTTCATCTTCTTCGTAAAATGATCTAGCAAGATTAATACACTTTGCATTAGGATTAGTAGTGCTATCAATATAGAAGTCTGAGTATACATAACCATTTCCATCTACAAATAATCTAATCAATCCTTGTTTCTCTTGAGCAATAGGACCGTCTGAACCTAAAGGACCTTGTTCTTTTATAATTTTGTAGTTTTCTCTACAATAAAATTGAGTATTTCCTTCTTGCATAACTCCATCAACTTTTTTAAATGCAATCTGAAATTGTGTACCAGAATCACTCTTTAATTCCATGTTCAAATAAGCTCCAGCAGCATTACTACCATCAATTTCTCTTATAGATGTAGGCTCTGTCGTAATATTCCAAAGACTGGAATCGTACATAAAGTTAAAACCATATGCTTTGTCAAAAGTAAACTTTGTTAAGTTACTTGTTGTAACTGGAGTTGTTGTAGATGTATTAGGGTTAGGTTCCCCCACTGCAATTCCTGGTGAAGATACCGGAGTATTGTCCACGTCATTAAATGTTGGTGCTGGAGACTTTATTGTAGATTTACCATAAGTAAAAATAACAACAAATAGAAAACCTACAGCAAGAACAAAAAATGCAATTGCTAAGGCTAAAAATAATTTTTTATTTGTTCTTTTTTCTGTTTCCATGGAATTTTGTAACACTGAGTTATCCATTATCTATAAATAAAAAATAAATTCTAAATAATAGTGTATCCCAGTGTACATTACATAACAAGTTTACTTTGATTTCTTTTTATCATCTTTCCCATCGTCCTTTACTTCCTTTAGAACATGAACAAGTTTTAGTTTTTTACCATCTCTTTTAACTTCTTCTTGTGCTGTTTCAATAAGATCAATTCTAATAAGCTCTTTTATCAATTCTAATCTTTCTCGTGTAGTTGCGAGTTTTTCTGATAATTCAAAAACAGTTTCATCTCCTTTTACCTTATCTCTAAGCTCTTTGGTCTTTTTCGAAAGCTTCTCAAGCTCAATCTGTGCTTCTAAAGAATCCTTAATATCTTTTAAATCACCCCTCAGTGTTTTAATTACTCCTTTAAGTTTAAAGTACTCTTCGACCTTATCTAGGTTCGGATTGCTTAATAAATCATCGTTTTTTGTGTTGCTCATAAATGACACATAATAATTAAAATATGAATTTCGTATGAATGTTAGCTAAATCAACTAAACGTTACTGGCTATATGTTTTCACGCTTAGATTTCACGACTTACTCTACTATCCGTATCGTTCCATGTACATTAATGATAGAGATTTTGTTTGCCCTAAATGGTACTCGGTAGTATACTTAATTTAGAGGAGCTTCTCAAACGTATTTATATAATAGTAAGTTTTGTTGCGAAACGTAATTTATATTTTATTACGATACCATGAGATATCTATTTGTTGCACCAAATTTAACACAGCCCACATTTGAGACATTGCAGGAGGTCAGTTTTAAGATGTTTAAGAAGGTAGAAGAAATTCTCCGAAAGATAAATGAGGCCGAATGCACAATTAAGATCTCAGTGTCTAAAGAAGGTCACGGAAATGTTTTTAGGTTAAACGTTGAGGTTCTGGACTTTAAAAGAGAAAATCCAGTGGTTATTATTAAAGATCACGACCTACGAAAAGCTATTGGCACTGCTGCAAGTAAGTTGAAAACTCAAATAATAACAAAAAGAAAGAAAATGATTGGATAATTTCAATTTAAATATTAAAATAGCTGCACTTAGAAATAGGTGCAGCTTTTTTTTGACATCAATTTTAGATATAGTTATAGTATAGTTAATCAAGTTATTATTTATTTATTATTTTATTACTCTATGAGAAAAACTTTCTCAAGAATATTAGCAGCAGCTTCAGCTGTTGTTGCGTTTACTCTTTTAGCGACTCCAGCTTTTGCTCAGTCCTATGTATACGATTACGGTACAACTGCTGCCGATGCAACTGCTGCAACTGCAGGTGTAGGATTAAGTTTAGTTTGGGCATTATGTGTTTGCTGCGTACCATTGATTATTGACTCGGTACTTGCCTACCTAGTTTATAAAGATGCAAAAAAACACAATATTGAGAACCCAGCTTTATGGGCTGCTCTAACATTCTTCTTTACTCTAATTGGCCTATTGGTTTACTACCTTGTACCAAGAACAGAAGCAATGAAGAAAATGGAAGGCAAATCTGAAAAGAAAGCTGAGTAAGTACAAGATTTCTTAAATGAAATCTAAGGCTCCGAAAGGAGCCTTTTTTAGTATTAAGGACGATTGACGAATAAAGGTTAAGCCTTGCTAAATACCTCAATTAAAAACGAAATATGTTCTTCAATAGGTTTTTCAATTAACCTTGCACCCTCATCTATATCTTCTCTACTTACATTTGCAGCAAATCTTTTATCTTTCAATTTCTTCTTTACAGACTTAACCTCCATGCCTTCAAATTTTGTAGGTCGCATTATTGAAGACGCATTTAGAAAACCACAAAGTTCATCACATGCAAATAAATACTTTTCAATTTTAGTTTCAGGATACTTACCTGTTCGCTGAGGACCATGTGATTTAATTGCTAAAATAACATTTTCTGGGTAACCAAGTGCAGGTAAGATCTCATTTACAGCTTTGTTAGGATGCTCATCTGGATATTTTTCCCAATCTATATCGTGCAATAAACCTGAAGCAAACCACTCATCTACTTCTTGATCTGACAAGTTCATAGATTTAGCATACGCTTCCATTGCCTTAGCAACCATATGGCAATGATTTAGTAATGACTCATTCTTAACGTATTCATTTAATAGTTTCTCTGACTCCTCTCTTGAAGGCATATTATGTTAACTAATAGTAAGTAGTTAATGGATATTTTAGCATTCAAATATTTTGATTGTAAGCTTTAGCACATTTAATATATACTGATATAGTTCTGGATATTTTAGTCAACCAGCAACTCGCAACCAATAACTATTAACTAAAGGTATGGGAATATTTGATCCAAAAAGAATGAGTACACAAGAACATCTAGATATCGCTGATATTAAAGATGACATGGTTGTATTAAAAACAGGTAAAGTATCAATTGTAATAGAAACAACTTCACTTAACTTTGACTTACTGGATGGACCTGAACAAGACGCTAAAATAGGTACTTTCGCATCTTTTTTAAATGCAACAAATTTTCCAGTTCAGATTGTTATTAAGACACAGAGAACAGATATTGCAGGTTACTTAAAACTCTTACAAAGTTATAAATCTAAACTGACATCTGAAGCTCTTACTAATCAGGTAACGTTGTACCAAGATTTTATAAATAACTTAACACAGACTACTCAGATTTTAGACAAAAGATTTTACACTGTAATTCCTACTTTAAAAATGCCAACAATTAAAAATAACTGGTTTAAAGAGGCTTTTGGAACTGCAGAAAGAATTGCTAATGTAACGAAAATTGTACAGAAAGCAAAAGAAGAACTTTATCCAAAAAGAGATGCAATTATTAAGCAATACGAGAACATGGGTGTAGCAGCCAAACAATTAACTAATGACGAATTAATTAAACTATATTATTCTGTATACGAACCTGACAAGTTAGGCTTAGAGGTTTTGAATTTAAGAGAAAGTGATGTTGAGGCAGGTTTAGTTGGGTCAGCATTTTAATTTAATAAATATTTATGGCATTTTTCGGATTACTACCAGATTTAAATCCAA
Source organism: Candidatus Dojkabacteria bacterium (assembly GCA_047445235.1). GTDB lineage: Bacteria > Patescibacteriota > Dojkabacteria > J137 > J137 > JBDSRX01. The sequence continues at coordinate 11,991 of JBLGEO010000012.1, forward strand.
AACCAAAGCCAGGTGAAAAACCTGTAAGTGCTGCAGAAGCTGCTGCTTTAGCAAGGGAGAATCAATCTATTCAAAAATTTGCACAGGGATTGATCGATGTTAAAGATATTATTGCTCCTAGTGCAATAGAGGTTAATTTTAGTAATTTAATCATTGGAAATAAATATTTTAGATCCTATTTTGCAATTGGATTTCCAAGTGTTGTTTCTCCTAGCTGGTTAGAGCCTTTAATAAACTTTGAATATCCAATTGATATAAGTACATATTACTATCCTTTTGATACAGGAGAAATATTAAAGATTTTAAAAAGAAAAATTGCTGAATTTCAAGCAACTATCAACATTGAATTAGAAGCTGGAAGACAAGGAGATCCTGTTGTCGCTGTACAACTTAAAGATGCTTTAACTTTACAGGAACAGTTAGCCGCTGGTAATGAGAAGTTCTTTCAGTATGCTCTTTACTGTACATTGCATGCAGATACAATGGAAGAGTTAGATAAAATCTCCAGGAACTTAGAAAGTACTATGGCAACAATTGGAATTATTGTAAAAGTAGCAACACTTCAACAAGAAGAATGCTTTCAAAGTACAATCCCATACGGACTAGATAAAATAAATATGACTCGTAATCTAGATACGACGGCAATTGCAACTACATTTCCTTTCGTAAGTAGTGAACTAACAATGGACAAGGGAGTTTTGTATGGAATAAATCTTCACAATAATTCCTTAGTTATTTTTGATAGATTCTCTTTACCTAACGCAAACTCAGTAGTATTAGCAACATCTGGAGCTGGAAAATCCTACTCTGTTAAACTAGAAGCTGTAAGATCTTTGATGTTGGGAATTGATATTATGATAATTGACCCTGAAAAAGAGTTCGATAGACTTTGTGAAGCTGTAGGTGGCGAATATATCTCTTTCTCTCAAGATGGCGCTCAAAAGTTAAATCCTTTCGAATTATCAGGTATATTTAATCAAGATGAAGATGAGCTAAGATTTAAGATACTTACTCTTTCCGGTTTAGTAAGAATGATGTTAGGAGGAACTGTAACTGCAGAAGAATCGGCAATTTTAGATAGAGCTTTAATTTTAACTTATAAAGAGAAAGGAATTACTCCAGATCCTTCAACACACTCGAACGAGCCACCATTATTAGAGGACTTATATAAGATTCTAAATGCAATGGCTGAAGATCAAGCACACTCTATGGCAACTAGACTTGAAAAATATCTTAAAGGTTCAGCAGCGGGTGTATTTGATAGAAAATCTACAGTAAACATTCACAATACTTTTACTGTATTTTCAATAAGAGATTTAGCAGACGATTTAAGACCAATGGCCATGTACGTTATGTTGGACTATATTTGGACCAAAATTAAAAGAGATAAGAGAAAAAGATTACTTATAATTGATGAAGCTTGGATAATGATGCAGCATGAAGATGCAGCAAGGTTTGTTTATTCAATTGCAAAAAGAGCAAG
>JBLGEO010000013.1:0-31707 GCA_047445235.1 Candidatus Dojkabacteria bacterium
GCTTCCTTTCTTTACTTATGGCGGTAGTAATACAATGATGATCTTAATGTCAGTTGGAATCCTACTAAATATTAGTAGGACCCGAAAATCTACAAGATAATTTATACTGAAATCTTACTGAAGGCGATTACTGCAAGTATCGATATTAATATAATTAATACTGAAAGTAGAATTCTCAAATAAACCCCTAGTTTGCCCTTTATAAATATTGGCTGAACATTCCAGTCCTTCTGCATGTATTCGTCTTTAAGACTCTTTAGATTTAGATATACACCTAATGTTGCGAATGCAAACCAAAACAAGATTGTTAATAGCTCACCACCATAAGAAAAAAATGAATATATTGCAACAAACACAATAGTAAAAGACATGAGGAAAACAAAACCTCTATTAGACCTTGAACTTAAACTTTTCTTGATTGATTTGAATAAGGCCATTAAGCTTGTCACAAGTATAAATACATACGCTGTTAAACCTATAAGGCCCTGTGTTACAAAAACGTTCACAACACTTGATAGGAAAGAATCAAGATTCGATATTCTTTTAACTGTATCGAAAGATCCACTACCAATAGCTAATGCTTGAAAATTTAAAGTACCTGCAAAAGTAGCCTTAACATCGTTTATTAGCGAGTTTAAAGGATTCAACAATACATCAAACGAGAAGTTAAATTTGAAATGAACAAGCACACCGACTAAAATTGCAATTACGGAAACTGATAACAAAAGAAAGTAAGAAACTTCGGAAAGGCTGTATTTCTTTTCTTTAAAACCCTCTCTTACAGAACTTAACTGACTTAATTTACTTCTAACGTATTGTTTCTTTAGTGATAAATATAAGACTCCAAGAATAATTAAAGAAACTGCACCAGCAGTAATTACCTGTGTGCTAATTATTGAGCTAGGAATAGCTTGTGGTGTTAAGAAAACAAATATAGCAGACACAGCAAGGAGAATTGATTTTAATACTAATTTAGTTCTAGTAAAAACTAAACTTAAGGTTAAAAAGAAATAGGCAAACAAAACTATAGCTAAGTTATTATTCACAAAATTAACATCAGTTACATTTGTATGAAACATTAAAATGATTATTAGTACTACTAGAGAGAACTTGAAAGTATTTACTAGCTTGTTAAGGGTTTTAAAATCTTTTGCTACAAGATTAAAGAAAAAGTAAAAACCAACGATTGACATTATCGTTACTCCAGAAAGAGATCTAACTAATTCAATTCCAAAAGTATTAGAAATATGTGCAGGTGATTTCAGAACTGAAGCTGCAGTTGTTAATAAAGCAAACAATAAGACTGAAAGGAAATATTTGGGATCAACAAGTACTTTCTTACCTTGCAAAAGGAGAAAACTACCTAAGAATGCCAATGTTGTGCACATGAATAATATTAAAGTCTCGAATGATGACTGTTCAAAAGATTTACCGCTAAATAAATTAGAATAAGGTAATACTGCAATTAATAAAAAGAACGAAACTATTCCTAAACTAAATAGTATCTTACTAAGTATTTCTGATTTCCGGCCTGTTAACACTGGTAAGGTAAATTCTAAATTGCCTAAACCACTTATCTGAATTAAATATTTTTTCATATAACTTGTTAATAATTATAAATTAATTAATGAGAGCTGAACCCACATTCCCCGCAATACCCCCAACCACTATAACTAATATTATGATTGAGAAAATTGCTAAATGGTAATGTGAGTATGATTTTAACTTTTTTGCGAAATCAGTTCTAGATAATAAAATAAAATCTATCAAAAAAAGAACTGCTAAGAATAATGCAAATATAAGATTCATTAAATTCTTTGAAGAGGGTGATATGGAAATAGCGGAGCTACTTTGTACATCACTTGACTTAATAGAATCACCAGAATAAGTAAATTTAGATAAATCTGCTAGAACACCTACATCCTTTGAAGTGCTTAGACCCTCTACTTTAATTAGGTTAGATCCTTGATTAAAATTGTTAATTTTATAAGTAAAGATTCCTTCGTTTACCTCTTCTGTCGATTCAAATTTATCGTTATTGAATATATTTACTTTATCAAAACCGAATGCTTTTCCAGTTAAATCAACGTACGAGGTTTTTATAGTTTGGCCATTCCACGGATTAGTAATCTTAACTTCCTTAGCATTTTCATCAAATACAGCATTTGCTTTTAGAGTTCCAAAATGAGCAACAACAATAAAGTTGTTTTCGTTATTTTGATATGGGCCTTGAACTATTCCAAAACCTACCTCTGTATATTTGTCTCTCAACATATTTTCTCTATGTGTTTCTGAGTTAATCCATGCATTTATAACTTTATCTATTGTATAAAACCCTTCAGCTAGATTTTCTCCAGCAAATGAATAGTCATAACCAGCGTCGTTAAAAAATTCCCATGGAGATCTGTTATCTGGACAGTAATGAGACCAGCAATCTGTTCTTAGCATTTCGTCAGCCTTATTTTGTGCGGATAGATTAAGTAATTTATTTATTCTTAGTTCACCTAAGTTATGTTCCTTTCTAAACTCATTATGCTTTTCTAAAAGACTTTCTCTTGTGATTTTATCTGACTCACTTTGGGCATTAATATTTACTGGAGTAAGAAGATTAAAAGATAAAACTCCAATAGCTATTACAGCAAGTACTTTATTAGAAAGTAATTTTGCTCTTTGATTGTTTTCTCTTGTCGGAATGAAATGATTAATCATTATATTAAGTTAATTCCCTAATAGTTTATTTTAAAAGAGAAAAATTTTCCACTCTTAATTGTTAGATGTATAATCTACGATATGGAAAAAAAGGAAGTAATCACAATTAAGAACTTCAGTAAGTCTTTTGGGACTAAGAACGTTATAAAAAACTTGTCCTTCACAGTATATGCAGGTGAGATATTTGCTTTCTTAGGTGCAAACGGTTCGGGAAAGACAACAACCATCAGGGCATTGCTAGATATATACAAGCCAGATGAAGGAGAACTGTTAATAAATGGAAAGAGATATTCTTCTGATGATTCAAGCATTCTCGGATACTTACCAGAAGAAAGAGGACTATACTTAAATTCAACAGTAATTGAAATACTTACCTACTTTGGAGAACTTAAAGGCTTTTCAGCAAAAGAGGCAAAGATAGAAGGTTTAAAATATTTAACAAGAGTTGAACTATTAGATAAAGCTAATGTTAAAGCAAATAAATTATCTTCCGGACAGCAGCAAAAGATCCAATTAGGCATAACATTAATTAATAGACCAAAACTCCTTATACTAGATGAACCAACTAAAGGATTAGATCCAGTAAATAGGAACTTTCTTATGGAAATGCTTTTAGAATTAAATAAAGAAGGATCTACAATATTATTTAGTACTCACCAGATGGAAGAAGTGGAAAAAATTGCTGATAGATTGGTAATGATAAAGGATGGTGAAAGAAAATTATATGGTGATGTCAACGAGGTAAAATCACATTTTGGAAATAATATAATTAGAATTAACTATAAAGGTAAGCTTCCAGAAAACACAAAACTTTACACATTTACATCTGAAAACTATTATGCAGAAATAGTTCCAAATGAAGGTGTTGAAACTGCATCAATTATCAAATACTTAGCTGAATCTGATTTAGATATAATTAAATTCGAAGTTGGAGCTCCAAGTTTGAATGAAATCTTTATAAAAGTAAGCAACGACGACATATGAGTAAAACACAAATTGTAATTAAAAGAGAATATTTTAAGGTAGTAAAGAAAGCTACTTTCTGGGCATCAACTCTTCTATTCCCAATCTTAATAGTTGTAGTATCTTTAATTTCAGGATTTTCAGCACAGCAGGCAGAAGAGACTGGTAAAAGAATAGCAGAGTCAGAAAAAGGTAGCCAGATTGCAATATTTGATGAAGCTAATTTAATAAATAGAAGTTTATTTTTAACACCAGAAGGAACTAGCAGTGCTAGGTTTATTATAAATAAAGAAGAAGGCATTAAAGATGTTAAAACCGGGACTAATCCAGCCTTTATTTATTATCCAAAAGATGCTGTTTCAGGCTCCAAAATCGAGATTTACGTTTCCGATAAAGGATTATTTGGAAACACTAGATATGATGCTCAAGCAACTGAATGGATAAAAGCTAGTATTCTAACTAGTCTACCTGCTGATCTTCAAGCAGCATATAATTCAAAATATTCTACACAGACAAAAGCTTATGGTACTGACGGACAAGAAGTAGATACATCAGCAGCTAAGTTGGTACTACCGATTGCATCAATAGCTATATATATGATCCTTACATCTTTTGCTACAAGTTATTTATTAATGAGTGTTTCAGAAGAAAAAGAAAGCAGAGTTATGGAAATAGTCCTTTCAAATATGAAGCCAAGAGAGCTAATTACTGGAAAAATACTAGGACAAATTGGCGTAGTAATTACACAAGTACTTATTTTAGGTTCTTTATCTGGAATCGCACTACTAATATTTAAAAATAATATAAATATTGGATTTGATTTAAGTACGGTTTCATTTACGTTTGGCCAGCTCTTAGTCGCAATATTCTATACAATACTAAGTTTTTTTATTCTCGCATGTGTAATGGTTGGTGTTGGGGCAGCAATGCCTTCGTACAAAGAGGCACAAAGTTTTTCTTCAATATTTATTGTAATTTCTGTAATACCTTTCTATTTCGTTACTCTATTATTAGCTGATCCATCTGGAACTATCGCACAGATTCTAAGCTATTTTCCACTAACTTCAGGGCTAGTATTACTTTTTAGAAATGCACTAGGGGTATTAACTCCAATCGAAATTATTGTAAGTAGTATTGTACTACTTGTATATGCTTATATTGCTCTGTACTTAGCATTTAAGCTCTTTGAGTTTGGTAGTTTAGAATACGGAAGAAAGATTTCTTGGAAAGACTTCTTTAGAAGTATTAGAGCTTAATTATCTTTTCGATAACTCATCACCTGTAAGTAATTCTTCTGGATTCTCGATATACTTTAGGAATAAAATTCCTTCTAAGTGATCCATCTCGTGCTGAACAACATGTGCAAAATAACCTTCGGCTTTCATTGTTTTCTCTGTACCATCTAGATCGAAATATTTAACTTCTACACTTGAATGTCTTTCAACTCTACCAAATAGGTTTCCATTGTTTATACTTAAGCAACCTTCCCAATCTGAATTCATCTCTTTAGATTTAGAAATATATTCTGGATTCACCATAACTTCCCAAATTGCTTTTCTTAAATCTCTATTAGACCTTTCTTCTAAATCCAGTCTCCTGCATATTGTTACTCTTTCCGACACTCCAATTTGTGGAGCTGAAAGTCCTGCAGCAGTGTCACCATATCTTTTTAAGGCAGCGTGCATATCCTCAACCAGCTGCTTCACTTCTGGAGCAGCTGGATTGAGTACTGTTTTTGATTTTGTTTCTAATACTGGATTTCCGTATTGAACAACCTTCGGAGCTTTTTTATCCATTACTTCTTTTTATTTAACATTTCCATACCAATACTAACTAGTGCAGAAACAATACTTAGAAATACTAATGCTACTGTTCTATCCTGTAATATTATTGGACTAACTAAAGCTAATCCTAGATTTACTGGTTGATTATTTACACCAACAAATCCAAAAATATAAATTCCTACAAAAAAGAATATAAAGCTTACAATTATTCCCATTAAAATCATAGAACCACCGTTTACAGGTAACTTTAAGAATTTTAAGAAATTAGGAATAAGCATTATAAATATTCCGTAAATTATTCCAACTAGAACGCTATTAACTACAGAGTTTGGTGCAATACCAAAAACACTTCCAACTTGAATGTTAGGTGATAACACTACAACTAAGAAAAAGAATATAAGCATGTTTAGAATAACTGTGAATATCTTTTGCATATAAGCCTTATAAAATATAAATTACTTTTTTAATTATACATCAAAACTTGTGAGTAAAACAATTCAACCAACTCTCAATAATATTACTTAGTTGTTTCAGTTCTAACATACACATCTCTAATTGATTTAGCGTTTCTTACTAAATCCCTACCTGCTCTATTTCTAACCCAAAGATAGAGTCTTACTGGATAATAAAGTAGACTCCATATAAATTCTTTTGGATTTCTAGCATATGCAACTGGAAACCAGAAGTAAGCTACTTCCTGCCAGAATGATCTAGATTTAGTTTCAGGTCTAATAATTTCGTATTTATACAACTGTTCAAAACCTATCAAACTTCTAAACTTCTGTTTTATAAAATCGTTCCAAGATGTTGGATACTTTACCTTTACTTTAGCAGCCTCAGCATACCCAATTTGATATCCACTGTTATAGATTATATAAGAAAGATAAGCATCATCTAAAAATAACTCAGGAGGAAAGTTAAAATGTAGGTTCTTTACAGCCATAATGTATCCACTTATAGGAAAAAACTTAATATTTTTTCTATTCTTATCAATTCTCATTCTATGCACTGCATCTGCTTGCATATGGGCCCAATAGCCGTAAATACTTTCATTCCGATTGTTTATTGCAATTGGTCTACCACTTACACCTCCCAAACCTTTATCAGACTCTAAAACTCTTATCAGTTCGCCTACTGCATTGGGTTCTAAAAAAACTTCACCATCAGATAATATTAAAACATCGCCCTTTGCCATTTCAAAAAGCATATTTAGTGCTCTTGGCTTTCCTTCACTTTTATCTTTCACATACTTATATTTATTTTCTATTCCTAACTCCTTGACCTTCATTAATGCTGCATTTGCAGTTTCATCATCAGGAGCAACAAGAAGTAACTCAAAATCATCAGAAATTCCTGAATATTCTTTTTTGACTAAACACTCAATTGCTCTTCCTACCGTCTTCTCTTCCCTCCATGCTGTTAATAATATTGAAACCATTTTAGATTTATAATTGCTATTCAAAAAGATTTTACATTATATTAAAGAAAAAGGGCAGATTACTCTGCCCTAAAACACATCAAGTTTTAATTTATCTCTTTACGGAAATTACCTTTCCATTCTCAGCACTTGGTGCTGTAACTGTTAATCTTCCAGTTGCTGTCTTGCAGATTGTATAACCTGTATTTGCAGCAGTTCCGACTGATGGATCTGTTGGAATACCTACTATATAACCATCAACTAGAGGTGCAGTTAAATCAAGAGCACCTGAACCCAGCACTGTTTGTATTGGACATACAGTTATTGTACCTAAGCCTGCAACTGTATTTCCTTGTGTAGCGGTGTATTGTGTTGCTGCACTTAGGATTTCTGCAACATCAGAACTTCTCTGAGCGTTTCTTGCATCTGCAAAGTTTTTTGCTGGATTAATCGCTATAAAAGTTATTGCAGCAAGGATTGCTACCAACGCTACTACAACTAATACCTCTATTAAGGTGAATGCTGATCTTAAATTTGATTTTTCCATTTTATTTATTTCAAAAGTAGTTTTAACTTATCTCTTTACAGAAATTACCTTTCCATTCTCGGCACTTGGTGCTGTAACTGTTATTCTTCCTGATGCTGTCTTGCAGATTGTATAACCTGTATTTGCAGCTGTTCCGACTGATGGATCTACTGGAATACCTACTATATAGCCATCAACTAGAGGCGTAGTTAAATCAAGATTACCAGCTCCTGATCCTAGAACAGTTTGTGTTGGACATACTGTTATTGTACCTAAGCCAGCAACTGTATTTCCTTGTGTAGCGGTGTATTGTGTTGCTGCACTTAAAATCTCAGCAACATCCGAACTTCTTTGAGCATTTCTTGCATCTGCAAAGTTCTTAGCAGGGTTAATTGCTATAAAAGTAATTGCCGCCAATATCGCAACTAAGGCAACTACTACCAAAACTTCTATTAATGTGAAGCCGGGTTTTGTTTGTCTTTTAAACATAAATATGAATATAAAATATAAATAGAATACAAGATTATCTCTTAACAGTAATTGTTTTACCGTTTTCTGCATTTGGTGCTGCCACTGTTACCCTACCTGTTACTGTTTTGCAGATATTATATCCAGTTACTGCTGCTGTACCTACAGATGGATCTGTTGGAATACCTACTATATATGTATCAACTAAAGTTGTTGATAAATCAGTACCACCTGTTCCTATACTTGATACTGCTGGGCAAGTTGCAATTGTACCCAATCCTGCAACTGTATTCCCTTGTGTAGCTGTATACTGTGTAACCGCACTTAAGATTTCTGCAACGTCTGAACTTCTCTGAGCATTTCTTGCGTCTGCAAAGTTTTTTGCTGGGTTAATTGCTATGAAAGTAATTGCTGCAAGTATTGCAACTAAGGCAACTACTACCAAAACTTCTATTAATGTGAAGCCTGGTTTTGTTTGTCTTCTAAACATAAATATGAATATAAAAAATAAATACTTTTAATAATTTAAGTATATTACTTATTAGTAATGATACAAACTTTTTTACATAACCTAAGCAGACAAGTCTTTTGCTCCTTCCTTTTTCTTCATACCTGTTAGTGGAATTGAAACGTAGAAAGTTGTTCCTTTATTTTCCTCAGATACAAATCTAATTTGACCTCCACTTGTTTCTACGATTGACTTAACAATATATAGTCCTAGACCTGTTCCTTCAACATCTTTTTGCCTTACATTATCTGCTCTAAATAGTTTTTCAAAAATTTTACCTTGCTGTGCTTTAGGAATTCCATAACCTTGATCAGCGATTTCAAGATTAATATTTTTATCATCTTTTGAAATGCTTATATCTATCTCTTTTTTAGGATCAGAATATTTAATAGCATTAGAAAGTATGTTCTGAATAACAATTCTTATTAAGTTTGGATCTAATGGTGTAACCGGAATCTTGTCATACTTTTCTATTATATTAAGTTCTTTTGCTTTTACAGTAACTGCCATTTCTTTTACCAAGCTTTTAGATACGTCTACGATATCTGTTGGTTTTGGCTCAATTGCAAATGTACCCACATCAATTCTAGAAACATTTAATAGTGAATTTACCAAATCTACCATTCTCCTACTTCCATTAGCTATCTCATCTAGAAACTCTTTCTGCTGTTTTGTAACCTTACCCGCGTCACCATCCGTAAGCATTTGTGTATACCAATTTATTGCTGAAAGTGGTGTTCTTAATTGATGTGATGCTAAAGATACAAATTCAGTCTTGGCCTTATCAATATCTCTTTCTTTAGTAACATCTCTAAAAACAACTACACAACCAATAACACTCCCTTCGTTGTCCTTCAGTGGTGCAGCACTATCCGAGACAGGTATCTCTATACCTTTGCGATTAACTAATAAGGTATGGTTTGACATCGAAGTTATCTCTCCATTTTCCATACTGTCTTTTATAAATTTCTCATTAGGTTTTTTGCCATCTTCATATATAAATTTAAGTATATCTGTATATTTCTTCCCTAAAGCTTCTTCAGCTGAATACCCACTAAGTTGTTCAGAAACTTTGTTAAAGACATTTATCTTATAATCACTATCTACAACAAAAACTGCATCTCCAATGCTCTCTAAGATTGCAGATATTTTATCTTTTTCTTTAGCAACCATATCTTTCTCAACTTCTAGATCTTCTAATATATTTAGAACAGCGGTTTTTGTGTCTTCTAGCTCTTTCAAGTTTTTTTCAAGGTTTATTTTGTTCTTTTCTAACTCAAACGTTTTCAAAACAATTAAATTTTCACTTACCTTTCTTTTTTCTTCTTCTCTATTTATAACTATGGCAGAGTAGTAGAAAAGAAATAGAAAAAGAACAGAATTTAAAACAACAAAATAAAGGACACCTAGATCATTCGGAAAGACACCTCTATTAACGCTATCAAGTCCAATCCAACCAAGTAATCCTGTGATATTAAATGAAGATGCTATTAGTATTCTTGAAGTAGAGCCAGCAATATTATCGTAAAATATAAGTCTTACATACCCCTCACTTGGTGCTAAGTTTAGAATTGAAAATGAAAGTAAAAATACTGCAAGCGAGGCACTAAAGGCAACAGGAATAAATAAACCACTGGAGTTAAAAGCGATACCTACATTATATAATCTACCTAAAATCCCTAACCAGCCCAGTATTAAACCTATAAAAGCAAGAACGTTTGAAAGTCTGTAACTTTTTTTTAAATAAATCAATAAGAATGAAGCTGATATTAGTATAAGCCCTAATGAAAGGCTTGGAACAATTCTACTTTCAGAGATATCTCCACCAACATCTCTAATTTTCTGAGCAAGAAATACTGTATCGTAGGTTAAGCCTAAACCAAATAAAAAGTTTATTATAGTAATAATTCCTACTAATAAACTTAATAGAATAGAAAAAAGTATAAAAGTATTTATAAACTTATTTTCATTATTAATATTATATAAAATTACTGATATTCCAAGGAGAATAAACACTACCGCTGAGAAGGGGTTCATATTAACCATACCAGGAGAAAATGACCTTAGGACTTGTATATTTGCTACCCAACCGATAAGAACAATTACTGCAATTAGAATCACAATTAAGCTAAGAATTTTTGAAATCTTAGTATATCTTTTTATATACTGTAGATAGTCGATTTCTCCCATAAATTTATTCCTTATTCAACTGTTTCTTTAACTCAACCATTTTAAGTTCTCTATTAATCATAATTTTATTAAGTCGTTCTAATTCATCAGTTTTTGCTTTAATTTTTCTTTCAGATTCATCTCTATCAGTAACATTTTGAGATACACCAACTACAGAAACCAATTTTTCATTCTTATCTAGAATTGGTGTAAATCTTGTTTCATATATTATTTCACCAACTTTCGCAGTACCCATTATTTGCTCACCACTAAGTGCTTTTTTAATAGTTTCAGTGTATTCTGGATTATCTTTAAAATTATCAAAGATTGACAAGCCTACTAATTCATTTTGTTTTAAACCTAAATCTGTCAGACCTTTTCCTACGGAAAGAGTAAAAGTACCTTTTGGGTCAATTGCAAATACAATTAGGTCAATTCCCTCCAGTACATTTTTTAATTGGGCTTCACTTTCAGCTAATTTAATTTTTATTTGATCTGCTAATATTAATGCATTATTTTGTGATATTCTTGATCTGTAGAGATATATCGAACCTAATAATGCTAGGAAAAAACCAATAATAAAAGTTCCAACTGGAACTGCTCTTTCAGTTGTACTAAGTCCATACCCATTTGCTGCAGTAAATTTGAAATTCCATTGTCTACTTGCAATTGTCAGATCTAACGTAGTATCTAATAAATTAGTACTTGTCATGTCAACGTTGGAATCAAATAATTTTAGTGAATCATCTTCAGTTCCATCTGTGTAGATTTTCAAAGAAAGACCTTGAAATAGGTTTGGATCGTTAAAAATTTTACTAAATACATTATTTACTCTAAAACTTCCTAGAATCACACCTACATTATTTGCTTGCCTTTGCTCTACTGTATCGTTAATGCTTCCTTCTTTATATACTGGCAAATATATTGAGAATCCAAATTGCCCAGCGTTTGCACCGCTTAAAGGAAGTTTCTCAGTCATTACGGTTTCATTTGTATCTACTGCTCTTAATATATTAATTTTTCTTGCTTCAGTAGAAGTAGAATCGAAACCAAACGCAGTAGTGTCTGTAAATGGTTCCGCAAACTTTAGAAGATAATACACATCCTTGTCAGTATCATTAGCAATAGAATATTTTGCACCGCCATTAGGATTTATAGTTGTGTCATTATTTAATTCGTCCAAGAAAGATTGCTTGTCTTCTCTTGTTACTTTTTTACTAAAAGCAACAGTTGTTATTCCAGGATACCTACTTACGAAATCTACATTTTTAATGAAGGTAGAAAACTCACTCCTTTCTACGTTACTACTGCTTGCAAACAAACCTTGAACATCTTTAAGAAAGTTTACATACTCACTAAAATTTGAGTCTACTTTTTCCTCAATATCATTTGCTTTTACATCAAAGTTCTGTCTTGACTGTACAATTAAATTAGATGCAAAATAAATACAAAGAATAATAACCAAAGTCATGATTACTATAAAACCTAAAAGTGGAACTAAGAATTTTTCTTTAAATTTTGTAAACATATTTTATTTTTTAACTAAATTAAATATATCAGAAATAGGATTTACTACAATACTATTGTATTTCTTGCCAAGAGCCGATAACAGTTGTTGGATTTACAGTTGTAACACTAACAGAGACTCTCCTTGTTGAATTTTCAAATACACCAAGTGTAGTAAAAGTTCTATTTGAATTACCTGTCCCGGTTAGCGTATTCACTGTACAAGTTCCACCTGTTAGAGTATAAGTTTCACCACCCACGTAAGCTGTATTTTGTTTTAGTAAGTCTATTGCTCTTTCTGCACAACTATCTGCATAAGCTTTTGCTTGCTTTCCCTGGTCTAATACATCGGTCGCATAGATAGACTCAGTATCTATAACCATTGTTGTAGTTAGAACTAATATACTTATAGCTCCTAAAATAATTACACTTAGTAAAGTAACATACCCTCTTTTCTTGTGCCCTTTAGGGTATGTTTTATCTATCATCTGCAGTTCCATAAAAAGTTTGAGTGTAATTAAAAACTTGTTTTGCACTAGAATTATTATATGTAAGTGTAAATTGAATTTTGATACTGTCTTTTTGACTTCCAGGTTTTAAATTTGTAAAAGTTAAAGCAGATGCAGTTACTCTATTTGATGAAATACTAAATGCGGTTCCAGTACCTTCTTTAATTCTTATAGCACCTAGAGTTAAATCGAATATTGTTGGAGATTTAGCACCATCACTTACAACGAGTGTTAATGTACTTCCAGGTGTACCCACAACTGGTCCTGTTATGCTAGTAGAATTTCTAATAGTTTGAGTTATTAATTGCATTATCTGTGCTCCATTCTGTTCTACTTCATTTATAGTTTGATTTCTTGCTGCAGTATTTTGATTAACAGAAAGAAAAGATACAAGGGCAACAACAACTGTGCTCATTATTGCAATATATAGTAGAGTTTCTACTAAAGAAAATCCTCTTTTTAATTTAACTTTTCTCATTATTAATTTTTTATAATTATAAATTCACCAGCTGTATTACTAGAAACACCTACTACATTATCCCTAACAGAATCGAACGCTAGGCCATTTAAGGTAGATGTTGTATTAAGTGAACTTCTTAAAGTCATAGTTGTGAATGAAGATAAATCGATTGCTTGAAACTCTAAAGTAGCAGAAGCAGTAGCAATAAAAGCTAAAGTATTTGAAGAATTTAAAATAATATCGTTAACAATTCCACCTGTTGCATAAGATCCTAACAAAGCAGGAGCAGCAGGATTTGCTGCATTTACAGATGTTAAAGTACTGTTTGTGCAACCTAATAATATTGTAGTACCAATCCCATTTACTGCTGAACAAGTTGTTGCTGCAACTAAATTTAAACCTCCAGCCAATGTAGGTACTGCGGGATTTGTAATATTGATAACCCCTAACTCCTGAGCTGTATTACTTGTTGCTACATATGCATAATTACCAGACACATAGAGAGCATTAGCATTATTTGCTAAGTCTAAAGTCCCATTTAAGGTAGGTGTTACTAAAGGATTTGTTACATCTAATATATTAAATTCTTTATCTGCAGTGCCTAATCTTGTTACATAAGCTTTAGTACCAACTACAAAAACCCCTGTAGCATTTGAGTTTCCAGACATATTAAATGTTGTAGTAACATTTGGTGCAGTAGGAGTAGCAATACTCATAATTCTAAATTCTGCAGCATTATCGTCAGAAGTAATGTAAGCATAGTTTCCAGAAATGAATATATCAGTTAAATTTCCGGTTAAAGTTGTATTGAAAACAGCTGAGGGAGCAGCTTCGTTAGAAATATCTACCACAGAGAAATTAGACGCACCAGTGTTTCTTACAACAAAAGCATAGTTACCAGACACTGCAACTTTTGTTGCTACTAAATTACCAGCTAGATTAACTGTAGAGGCTAGTGTCGGTGTTGACCAAGCAGGCTGAACCACTCTTTGCCAATCTGTTAAGTATTCATTATAACTAACGCTACTTGCAAATGGGACTGTCCAGGTAACTGTAACTAATACTTGTTTTGTGGTTGAGTCTACAGAGATTATTTGTGCATTTCGTGTATAACCTCCTACAGTATCACTGCTACCTGAAAGTATCCATTTATTACCACTTTGCGCAAGACCAAATGTACCAACTGTTAGGTTTGCAAAAGCTTCATTTCTAATTGATCTAAGTGCTTCTAGGCCTTCGTCTGCTATAAAAATTGCCTTATTCTTTGTAGCCATAAATTGAGTACTTTGAATAGCATAGGCAAATCCCCCTGACATTGCTAAAACTAAAGCAGAAAAAAGTCCCATTGCTAGAACAAGCTCAACCAATGAAAATGCTTTTTTAGTTTTAATATGTAAGTGCACCTTTTGAATTAATAACAATTGTTTTTACAGTAGTAAAATTTGTAAAAGTAATAGTTCCAGTTGTGCTTGGATCTCCAAAAGCTTTTGAATATATAAAATCATTTAAACCTGTAATTGTTACATTTGCAGGAATATCATACGCTTGGTCCTCGGTTGTATCTCTTGTTGCAAAAGTAGCACCTTTGTATATTGTTACTTTCCCAGCAGAAAAGAAAACTCCATAATTTGAGTCTAATTTAACTGACTGAGATTGAATTTGTGCAGATCTTAAAACTCTAACAGTTAAATTGACTGATGAATCTAATTCATTAACTATCTGAAAGTTTTGGTAAATAGGAATTGAAATACCTACAAGACTAACCAGAAGTGCTGTTGTAACTAGTACTTCTATGAGGGTATATGCATGTAGGAATCTTTTTTTGCTTTTCATTTAGTTTGTTACCTTTACAAAATCTCCGCTTACCCAACCTAAGTCTCCAGATGCTAATCTAATTTGATACCAACCAGCTTGAAAATCTAAATAATCATAAACCTCTCCTGGTTGTACTTGACCAATTACATTTCCACCAATAGAATCTCTAACATTTAAAGAACCCACATCATTAGGTAATATTTCTATCTCTTGTACAACTGCTGCGGGTGCGGGTGTAACTCCTGGTGCATTAGGATCATTTGGAATTGCATCTGGAGCAACTGTGCCTTCGTTTTGTGGTGCATCTGTGCTTAGCTGTGTTGGACTTGGCGATGCGAGGTCAGTTATATTTCCGACTAAACTATAGATTGGAAGAATTACTGCAAATGCTATAAACGCAACACCTAGAAAAACAATAATAAGTAATATTGGCTCAAGTAAAACAGTAAGATCCTTTGTAGTTGTCTCATTTTTCTTTAAATAAATTACACCAACTCTTTCCAAAGTTGCTGGTAGGTCTGCTGTTTGTTCAGCAGTAAATATCATTTGTCTTGTATAAGGAGGAATTACTTTGTCAACTCCTTTGTAAGATTCAAAAGCTGTTCTAATAGAAGAACCGTACTCTATTTTATGAGCAACATATTTATAGAAATTTCTGAAAGCATTGTAGTCTGTAGACTGTTCTAATAGTTTAAATGCATCTTGTATAGGAAATCCTGAACCAAGGAGTGTACCCATTAAAAAACCAAATCGAGAAACCTCTATTTCTGTAATTATACTTTTAACAACTGGTGTGTGCAGAAGTATCCATTGCCCTATAAATTTTGTCCTGCTGAATACAAATATAAAAAAGAATAGAGATACTAAAACAATAATTATAATTGGTACTACAAAATAACCGTAAGTTCCTAAGAATTTTCCAATTCCAATAAGTAATTTAGTAACAAAAGGTAACTCTGTTTTTAGACTTTCATAAACAGTTGCTAGTCTAGGAAGAATAAATACTGCAATTCCAAGTCCAACAACTGTCATTAAAACAACGATAAAGATGGGGTATAAACTAGCAGATCTTAACTTTCCTTTAAAATCCCTATCTCTCTCCAGCTGATCTTGAACAATCTTTAAGTTTTCAATTAGCTTTCCAGATTCTTCTCCAATTCTTATTACATTAAGCATTTGCTTAGGAACAAGATTAACCTCTTCTATACTTTTCCAAAAAGGTAAACCATTTCTAACGTTTTCCTCAATTGTATTCATTATCTCGTTTAAGCCTTTGTTCTTTATATCTAATTTTAAAGAATCTAATACACTAGCTATATCCAAGCCTGATCTCAAAAGGGTTATCAAATTCTCAAAGAAATAATCTTTATCTTTACCCGAGACAATTGGTTTAAAAAGGAAAGCAAAAGGGACTTTCTTCTTTTTCTTTGGACCAATTGGTATATCAGAAATAACAGAAGCGTCTTGCTTTAGTAGCTGTAGATTTAATAAAGGAGTCTTTACAACTTCTTTTATTTCTGGAATAGTTTTCACCTCAGGTTGTTTTGTTTCCTTAGGTTTTTCCTTTTTTTTACTTTCTAGGCTTTGAGTATGAAGCATATACATCTACGTTTAAAGGAGCAACTCTTAATATTTCTTGTATTGTAGTTATACCGTTCTTAACTTTTGTTATTCCATCATCAAAGAATGTATGTGCTCCCTGGCTTAAAGATAGTGTCCTTATTTCTTGGCTTGAAGGATTTTTTAATATCAACTCTTGCATTTCCGCTGTCATATAAAGCAACTCGTATATACCGCATCTCCCTTTATATCCAGTTCCGTTACAAACTTTACAACCTTTTCCTTCGTATACAGTAATAGTCTCCTCGTCAAAATACTTTTCTGGGTCAGGAATATCTTTCTTTAAATCTTTTCTCTTTACAATAATACTGTGTCTACAACTTGCGCAAATCTTTCTAACTAAACGCTGAGCAATAATAAGGTTTAATGTTGAGGAAAGTAAAAATGGCTCAGCTCCCATATCAATTAGTCTAGGTATAGCAGTAGATGCGTCGTTAGCATGGAATGTTGAGAGTAGTAAATGACCTGTTAAAGCTGCGTTAATTGCTATCTCTGCTGTTTCCGAATCTCTAATTTCACCAACAAGAATAATGTTTGGGTCTTGTCTGACAATTGAACGAAGACCCTTTGCAAAAGTAATATCAGTGTCAGAATTAACTTGAATCTGGTTGACCCCTGGTATTCTGTATTCTACAGGATCTTCAATAGTGGTTATATTCACTCCAGTAGTGTGAAGTTTTTTTAATGTTGCGTAAAGAGTTGTGGTCTTACCAGAACCAGTTGGACCTGTTGTTAGAATCATTCCAAAAGTCTTCTTGTATGCAATTTCTAATAAGTCTTGATCTTGTGATGCTAAGCCTAAGTCACCAAGATTTAACTCTCTAATATATTGAGATAAAAGTCTGATAACAATTTTCTGTCCATCTAGAATAGGAATAACTGAAATTCTTAAGTCTAAAGGTTTGTTATCAACAACCATCCTAATTGCTCCATCTTGTGTAGAGAAATGCTGGTCTATTCTAAGATGTGCTAATATTTTTATTCTATTAGAAATATTCTCGTAAATTTCTTTTGTAATTTTTACAACTTCTTGAAGTACTCCATCAACTCTAAATCTAATTAAAACTTCCTTTTCAGATGGCTCAAAATGAATATCTGATGCGTTTAAATCCTGTGCGTCTTTAATTATTTTTTCTACGATTACAGGAACTGGAGTTTCACCATTCAGTATTTCTGCAAATTCAGATGCAAAAGATTTCTTATAATTTAAGAGAATGTCGTGAATATCATCTTCAACAGAATAAGCAATTATTACCTTCTTATCTGAGTGTAGTTGCTCTAAAACTTTCTTAATTTCATCAATTTGTTCAAAGTTACATGTTGTGAAGTATAGTTTGGTATTATCCTCTCTTAAATAGATTAAATTATATTTTCGAGCGATATCTTCTGGAAAAGCTAGAACGGTTTCAGGAAGTGGCGGATTAGAATTTAAGTCAGCATATGGTACACCAAAGAATTCTGCAAAGGCTTGACCAAGTATATCTCTACTAATAAGTTGACTGGCGGTAAGATACTCCAAAACGCTGGCTCTGTGCTTTTGTGCATATTCAATGGCGTCTTTAGAGTCTTTCTCAGTTATGTAATTTTCTTTTAGGAGCAAATCTAAAACCTGCTCATCAGTAAAGTTATGCATTTAGAGTTTTTGTTATATACGAAACAATATCGCTTATTGGAATATCTGATTTAATAAAATATTCTGAAGCACCTAAACTCATAGCCTTTGCCTTATCCTCATCCTGACTTAAGTTAGAAATTACTACTGTGTGAAGTTTCAACCCTAATTCTTTTATTTTTATTAAAACACCAAATCCATCAAGTCTCGGCATTACAATATCTAAAATTGCAAGGTCTACTTTATTACTCTTAAGTTTTTCTACAGCTTCTTCCCCATCAAATGCAGTCACAACATTGTATCCCTGATTAGTAAGTTTTAATTCCAAGGCTCTTGATAAGGGTTTCTCATCTTCTGCTACAAGAATAGTAAATTTACCTGATTTCTTAGGGTCTGCCTTTTGCGGAGAAGCTTCAATTTTATCTTCTTGAGGAGCTACTTCTTCAACTGGAGTTTCTTTTGGTATGAGCACCTCTTCTTTAGGCTCTGATTCCTTTTTGGACAAAGCTTTTTCAAGAGGATTAATCATTATATTTTTCTTAGGCATATGTGTTTATTAACTTAGTTAATATACTAGAGAAAATATGAAAGAAAAGCAAGGGAAGATACAAGTAGAAATCGATAAATTAACCTTCTATAGGGTGGAGAATTAGTTGGCAATGAGTGTAGAGTTCGTGCACATTATTACGAAATTCTTGATCTTGATTATAAATTGGTTTTTTTTCCAGTAACAAACAAGTTCTTCTTATAACAATAATGTCAGATCTGTGAAGTTTGTGTCCGTGCTCCTGTAGAAGATAAATTAAATGTTCTAAATCTAAGTTAACTGCATCCATGATTTCATCGTTTACTTGGAAGTTAATATAATCAAGCTCGTCTATCTCTTCGAATGGCTGATTGGTTTCTGGATCTAAAATACTATCTGTATCTAAATCTAAAGCTAAATCTCCTGTAGGATATGCTACGGTATCTAGAAATGGGTATTTAAAACCATTTCTTGCAAATAAAGATAGTCTCTTTAGTCCATCCGTATAATCTCTAGATGTATTTCCTACAATATTTCTAACACTAACTTGGAAGTTGAATGCTTCTTGTAAAGGAACGCCTCTTCTTTGTAATTCTAGTAGTGTTAATTGCTTTATATTTTCAAAAGGAAAATTAGACCAATTAGCTTTTGTTTCAATATCTGAACACGCCTTTATAATATTTTTTAGTTGATCATTCCCTACTGCAGATCTGAATGAACTATTTGTTAGGGCAAAATTTAAAGTTAGAACTGAATTATTTATAACTTCTGTGTCAATCAGATCAGCATTTTCTTCATTCAAACCAAAAAGAACAGAAAGTGCGTACTCAAAAGAGTCCCTCTCAACAATTTTCTGTGATATTTCTAAACCACTGTATGGGTCAGAAGTAAACATTACGGTAGAACTAATACTTGGTTAGGCCAGATTAATGCATGTTCTCCATTTGGTAAAAATCCAATTTGTGCATAGTTTGCACCTTCAATTGTAGTCCATTTGAATGGGTCTCCGTAATGTCCAGCGGCTATCCACCAAAGAGTATCGCCATATTGAACTGTATATTTTCCGTTACTAGAAGGTATATCTCCAGCTACGTATTGTGTTGGAATCCAATATCCTGCAGTATTAATTTCTGTTTGTGTAGAAAGACTTCTCTTATATCCTTCCTCTGTATGACCTGTTGGTAGCACTGATCCACTTGCAGCTACAGGACTTTCTGTACTAGCCGCAGTTCCGACTGATGGTGTTGCGACAGGTGTTGGAGTTGGATCAGGTGTAGGTGTTGCTGCTGGAGTTGATTCAGGTGTTGGAGTTGGGTCAGGAGTAGGTGTTGTACTCGGTGTGTCTCCATTCTGAGGAATTGTAGATGTGTCTAGTGGTTGGTTAGATGTTCCAGAATTATTTGTAGAATTATTATTGCTTGATGGTGTATTTGGGACATTTGTATCTGAGTTTATTAAACCAGAATCACTTAAAGTTTTATTATCGTTATTTGGGTTATTAAGACCTCTATTTATTAGTAATGCTAATCCAATTAAGAAAACTATAATTAGTAAAGATATTAAGATAAACAAAGCATTTCTTGTTGAGTTGTTATCTGTCTTAATTTCTGTAGGTTTTGAATCTACTGTTTTATTCTCCGCTTTTTTCTCTTCGGCCATAAAAGTTTTATAAGAAGTAATAGTGGTTTATAACAAATTTTATCATATATTAACACCCAATTTATTTTTGTTAAGAAATATATATTTCGAATACATCTTTATATATGTAACGGATCTTTAAGTTGAATTAACCTAATGTACTTGCTAAAATCTTTTGTACCAATATAGTATGTAATCGCAGATGTAGTTCAGTTGCCTCTAAGCTCAAGTTGAGACGAATGTAATGAAGTCGAGACTTATGAGCGCAGTGAGAGCAGCAGAGCTGGTGTAGAACGGAAAGGGTACGAATTAGTACGTATATGTAAACGCAGATGTAGTTCAGTTGGTAGAACGCTTCCTTGCCAAGGAAGAGGTTGCGAGTTCGAGCCTCGTCATCTGCTTTTATTCAAACATGGAAGAAATTACACAACAACTTCAAAATGAAGGCTATATCTGTATAATGTCGGATTTTCAATTGCTCATTCCAGTGAGATAGCTATAGCTTATGGAATGTACATAAGATATAAGCAAGACAAAGTAGAAGGAGCTCCTGAACCTTACTGCACAATGGACGATATCTTTAATAAGATTTTAGGTATTAAGGTTGACGAGGAAGCAGAAAGAAGACTTAAAGAGTATTAATTCTAATGACAAAAAGAGGCGGAAGCCTCTTTTTACTTATAACTCCAACCAGAGCTTAAAACGGTTTGCTTTAAAGGCTCTTTAATTTCTTTTGTAGAAAACGTGTAATTATAAATTACACCAGGTTTAAATTCCTCTGTAAATCCAATTGCTGCACCAAAAGAAAATTCTGTTTTCTTACCAACAAACGCTTCTGTGCTTAACGATAAATTTGGAACTCCTGCTACCCAGTTTATTTGATACTCCTTATCTGTTGTTGAAACTGTATTTGTAGTTTCATCTAGTTTTAACCAGACTTGAAATACTTTTTTTAAACCCGCTTTTGCAAATATTTGATACCATTTTGCATCTACTATCTTCCACTCAGCAACTAGGTCGAAATTGCTATCTTCAGATGCTCTTACAATGTATGGGCATGTCTCTCTATTTAAGCCAAGCAAATTATTAGTAACTTCTTGTTTTGATAAAACTGTTGTTCCTGGCTCTGGCTTTGTCTCACTCGAAAAAAGATCTCCAAAAATTCCCATAATTCTAAAATAATAAATTAAATTCTAAAAAATTATTCTGCCAATTCAGTATCCCCTTCATGGTCGACTACTGGCTTCTCTAAACCTTTAATTGTTCCAGGTATTTGTGAACCTTGTGGCATAAATTTTATTGAAACTGAGTTCACACACTCTCTGACATTTTTGTCTGTAAGCTGCTCACCAGTGAATTCATGCCCTAGATGTGCGTGGCAATTTGAACATTCAATTTCTGTTCTTTCACCATCATCATCTGTTAGTCTTAATAATGCTCCTGAGAAACTATCATCAAATGCTGGCCATCCGCAATGTGCATCGAATTTAGCTTTAGACGAAAACAGTGGTGAGTTACATCTTCTGCAAATAAAAGTACCCTCTTTAAAGAAGTCATCGTATTCACCTGTGAATGGAGTTTCTGTCCCT
This sequence comes from Candidatus Dojkabacteria bacterium, assembly GCA_047445235.1. Lineage (GTDB taxonomy): Bacteria > Patescibacteriota > Dojkabacteria > J137 > J137 > JBDSRX01. Next base: position 21,820 of record JBLGEO010000013.1, read on the forward strand.
TTGTTTTCTATAACATCCTTTTCTTTGTCTGAAAGTGAATTGTACTTGGCTGTCATAATTATAATTTTAAATTTATTATTTATATTTTATCATTTTCTTAAAAACTTTTGCTCATTCAAAAACCCTTACGTTACCAGTGTTTCTTATGCTAGAATCTGTCACTAATATGTAATAGCAAATTATGGATAACAAGCAATTTGATAAAGATATGGCTCGTGCGCTTGCTAAGAGATATATGGACAGTAGGTTTGAAAACCAGGCATTAAATTTCAGCCGAGAATTTGAAAGTATCCAAGAAGTTATTGAATTTAGAAAGAATTTTACCCCAGCTTACGAAGCACTTCCAAATAAAGATGATTTCCCCCAATTAGCAGGTGTAAGTAGGTTAATAGCAAGTAATAACTTTTTATTAATTGATCAAATCGAAGGTAATATAAAATTGACACTTTCTAGAGAATACTACAGGCTTCTTACTGACGAAATAGCTTATGGAGATTTTGTTGCAAGTGTTGTTGAGCTTTTAAGTGACTTGTTTGTAGATCAAACTTTCGACTACTTCTGGCAAAACTGCTACTTTAAGAATATATTTATTTATACAAAGACAGATGAGCAAATTCTTATTGCTGATGAGGTAATTCAAAAAGATAAGAGACTTTTGCATGATTTTCTATCTAAGCTAGAGAATGGTGATGAAATACCTGCAAACAATGATGTAGTAAAGATAGTGAATAGACTCCTTCACTTAGAAATTACACTTCCTAGAAAATTAAAAGATTGGTCGGCAAACGAACAGGCAAGTTTCGAATATGCGGATACTACATTGAGTTCTATTCTAAGGCCGAAGAGGATGGAGATTGCAACTGTAGAGCAACTTATTAATTTAAGAGGCGTGATGGATAACTATGTTGATGTGTTATTTTCAAAGTCAGTAATTCTACTTTTCGAAACTTTAACATATAATAGGGATACTTTTAATAAAGTCGAAGAAGGTAGGCAGATTGCAATAAAATTAGCACATCGTACAAGGATATTTAGTGCTTACTACAAAGCTAGAAAGAATGGTGGTTACCTTCTTGGAGATAATCCCTACACAAACCTAGCATGGCAATACTTTGGTACTAAAATAAGAAACGCTCAAGATGAGGAAGAAATTAGCATTGTAAAAGATGAAATAACAAAGTTTTATTCTGTTTTTCCGGATATTGCTAGAGCAAATATTCTGGACGGAGTTGAACATGCTAGAGCATATACAAATGGAATTGTGCCTAAACAACCTGTAGCAGACTACGAAAAAAAACAAGAAGTTAAGAAAAAATTATTAATAGACATAGATGGAAACGAAGTTGATTTTAACGATGAAAGTTCAATTAAGGAATTTTTAGGTGCAGTAGAAAAAGAAGAAGATAAGATTGGATTTAAAATACTAGATATTCTTTACGATAGAAATAAGTTGTTATTAGATGCAATTGATGCAGGCGAAGAGCCTGATTACTCAGCATCAGAAGATCAATTGCAGTATCTGCATAATCAAAAAGATAAAGTTAAAACTGTACGAGCAAGGTTAGAAAGACAAAACATTTGGCAAGATTATGTTGTTAATGTAATTAGAGCTCTCAGTGAAAGTTCTGATAATCTGGACAGAATTAAATTATTAGTTAATCCATATAAGGAAAAAGGTAGAATATTTCTACTTTCAGAACTTGGAACAACTTTTACAAAAGGTGGAGAAAAGGCAATTGTAGTTTCTATAATAGATGACGGAAAAGCAAAAAATTCTCATGCATTACTTGCTATTGTTTATATTGTTGAATTTATAACTGACGCTGAGGGTAAAAAAGCAAATAGAATAAAAGTTTTATTTAAAAATCCTTACGAAGTTATACCTCAGACAGTTTCACTTGCAGATGCAATTGTCGAAAAAATAAATGAAGAAGTTGATACAGAGAGGAAGCAAGCATATGGACTACCTGACGATATAATAGATTTTCTAGATCAATACCAAGAAGTACTGAGTGATTTTACTTTTAACAAAGGCATAGATGTTTTTGAAGAATTTATTTCAATGTACATTACACTCATCCTGGCTAGAAACCCGACTTTTGATTCAGAACTCGAAAGAGAAACATTTCAAGAATTATTGAGACTTTGTTCTAACAATAGTAGATTACAGCTTTCAATAGAAACATATCTTGCAGATTATGTTGCGAGTGGAGAAATAAAGATACATTTTGAGTCAAGTTTAAATGATGTTGTTATATTAAAGAATAATAAGAATAATATTGCCAGAAATATTTATCATTATCTTTCTGGAAACGCAAAACATGATAGGTTCGATGCTTTTGTAAAAACAGCTCAAAGCGTATTCTTAAATATAGGTAGACCTCAGGAAGAGACTGCAAACAAAGAATGGATAAGTAGCAATACTACTAGAATGCATTTCTGTTACGTAAATAACAAACTAGAAATGGTAGTTACAAAACATAAACACTAGTGTCAAATTTTGCAGACAATTTTCCTATTAATCCTGTTAAAGCATTCATAAACTATATATATAATAACAATATACTCTCTAATCTTCGCTTGGATTATCTAGCTACAATATCGATTCTAATTGACCACTTATCTCTTTAACCATAAACTTATTAAGGTTTAGGATCCTAAGACAATAAAATATATAAGCTTTTACATTAACAATATGAGATTTAAATCTCTTCGAAATGTTTTAGCTAGTGTTGCAGCTATGTTCGTAGTTGTAGCGTTAGTTTCGACACAAAGTGTAAGTGCAATTTTAATAGATACTCACACACCTAACTTAGTAATTGATACATTCAGTTCACTAAGTTATCCTACAGATCCTTCACAACCAGGATATTGGTGGGTAACACTAGGGAGCTCTTTCGATCCGAGCTTAAGGAAAGAAAATATTGAGTGTGGAAACGGAGTTAACAATGACTCAACATGTGCAACTATAATGTCTGAAGGTCCATTCGGATTAAACAAATTCGTTAGAATGAGACTAAGAGCTGGTGAGCAACCAGGACAATTTGCTTTCTCTCAACTTAGTGAAGAAAGAGATGCAAAGAGTTATAACTTAACACATAGATGGTTACCTACAGCTGGACATCCAGTTGTTCTAAATGTTAAATCTAGATACTCTGCAAATGCAAAAGCAGATGGGTCTGGAGGAGCAAAAGGTACAATCGGAGTAGCTTTATGGAACTCACCTACAGAACAATTAGATGCACCTCCATACTTCTCTATTCATCCTGCTAAGACAATTGCATTAAACTGGGCAGATCCTGGAGTTGCATTTGGAACTTATACAGGTTATAAAGCTGTAATTATAGACTCAGATACAGTAGAAGGTTCTTTCACTCCTACATATTTACAACAAATTCAAGATGTAAATATTAATCAGTGGTTCCTACAAACTATTGTTTGGTCAGTAAACAGCAATGGTGTACAGAATGTAAAATTCTATATCGATGGGGCATTGAAAGCAGAGAGTACTCTTGCAAGACCATTACCTGCTATGTCAGTAGTTATGTGGGCTGATAACAATCAAGTTACGGCTGCACCTGCTACTATAACAGGAGATCAATACCACGATGTAAGCTTTACATCTATATCTAAGTTATAAGGTTATAGTGCGTTACGTATACTGGAGTCCGAAAGGGCTCCAGGCTTGTTTTTAATTCTTTACTTTTTAATATAATTGTATGGAACTTCCCGCGAAGATGAAGATTTATGGTGAAGAATTTAAATTCTTCGCAGATAAAAGACTTCAGGCATACTATCACTTAGATTTTGCAAATTTTTCTGAAAAATTAAACCGTGATCACTATATTTGTCATATTGTTTTACTTATTCCATTTAGAATCACTAACTACGAAAGTATATTTGAAATTGAGGATCAAGCTATTGAAGAACTTTTTGTAAAGAAAGCCGAAATTACAAAAGATAATTCAGTATTCTCACTCTTTGTTGAATTTACAGAAGGAGCAAGTATAATTCCAGACCTTAATATGATTAGGAATATTAATAAAAGAAAGAAGAGTATCGAAAAGAAGAGAAATGTTCTTCTAAATTATGCAGTCGCAATAGTTCCAAAGAAGTTTGGTAAAACTTATAAAATATTTAAATTTGTTACAAAGTATTTTAGCGGCGGTGAGGAAATGGGCATTGTTGTACACAATTATGAAGAAGCCATGGGAAGAATTAATGCTATAGATAATATAATGGATGCTAAGAACTTCGAGAAGGCGATTGGTTAAATATTAAGTAAATCTTCAGTAAAGTTGCGCTATTTGTAGTGCACGTTTATAATCTCCAGATCTGTTATTAAAAAGTATGGACAATCTTTTAAAACCTAAACCACAAAGTAATGATTTTCAAGAGAACTTAAATGAGTTGGCATTTATTCTAAAAACATCTGGGATTAGACCGAGGCAACCCTTTGAGAATATGTTTACCAACATGAGTTACTTGGAAAGGAAAGCAGCACTAATAAAGATAGCGGAAGCAATCGAACTTGGATCGATAATCGTAGACAAACAAACATTAGATTGGTGGATGGAAAACTTATTTAAATATATAAGTGTACAAGTTCTTACAGACTTAATTAAGATTAAAGCACTAACCTCTTTAATTCAGTGTTTAAGACTCTTCTATAGATTAGATTCTACAAGTGGCTTTAGTGAATTTGAAATCAAGTTTACTAGCAAATTGAGAGGTGAAGATTGGAACACTGTTGAGGCTCAAAAAGCCAGACAACACTTAAAGTTCTTTAGAGAATTAAAAATATTTTTGGAACAAGAATAAATAATATCAAATAATTTTAAGATGAGTGATTTTATTCCAGGACCAGAAGGATTTAAAGGAAAAGTTAGTTTATTAACTAAAGACGACATGTTTATTCTACCTCCATTCTTATTTACTAATTTTATAGATAATGAGTCTGGATATCCTGCTCCGGGGTTGGTTCAAAGGTTATTAAACGATATATCCGACTCTTTAAAAGACATTAACGATAATAAGTTCTTAATTGCAAAGGTTGGTAGTGTGATAGTTGGGTTTATTGGTCTAAGAGTCCCATCTGAGGAACTTAAATACTACGCAGTAACGATAAATCCATGTGAACTTATTATCCCTCTCGCATCAGGTAAATTCAAAACAATGCCAATATGTTTACTGATGAACTTTATGAAACTTGCTAAAGAAGAAGGGTATACAGAAGTATTATTAAATATGGATGAGTTTGACAATAGTACTGCCTTTAAGATGATGGATATTGAGACAGGTGAGGATGAATTCTTTTCTGATACAGATGGTGATATTTTAGTTTGGAGATGGGTGTCTAGTTAAAGTTTCTTCTAAAGGTTATATCTTATCTGCTATAATTCATAAGCTTAATAACCTTATATGACAGATAAATCGAGAATCCGAAACTTTTGTATTATTGCCCACATCGACCACGGTAAGTCTACTCTCGCAGATAGATTAATCGAACATACCGGTGCAGTTTTGCGAAGAGAAATGAAAGATAGAATGTTAGATACATTAGAACTAGAGCAGGAGAGAGGCATTACAATAAAACTTCAAACAGCTAGGTTAAATTTTCCTTACAAAAGAGAGCAGAGTAAAGTAGAGGATAAGTCTACTCTACCCGAAAATGGAGAGTACATTCTAAATTTAATTGATACCCCCGGGCATGTAGATTTTTCTTACGAAGTTTCGCGTTCTGTGGCAGCTAGCGAAGGTTGTTTACTACTTGTAGATGTTACTCAAGGTGTCCAAGCTCAGACTCTTACAACCGTCTACAAAGCGATGGAATACAATTTAAAAATTATTCCAGTACTAAACAAAGTTGACATGGATATTGCAGAGACAGAAAGAGTAAAAGCAGAAGTAATGGAAACATTTGGATTTGCAGAAGAAGATATTATTCTAGCCTCAGGTAAAACAGGAATTGGTGTTCCAGATATTTTAAATGCGATAGTAGAAAGGATTCCAGCACCAGATAAGTTTTCAAGCCAGGTTTACACTCCAGAGCAATCTGATTTAGATGCAATGGATAACACTCCTGTCGGAGAGGCAACAAACTTTACTGGAACAACAAAAGCATTAATTTTTGATGCTTTCTTCCACGAATACAAAGGTGCTACTGCATTGGTAAAAGTAATTTCTGGAGAAATTAGAAAGAACGAAAAACTTTATATGATAGGTACAGGAACTGAAGTAACTCCAATTGAGATTGGTTACTTGACTCCTAAGATGTTAAAAACAGAGTCAATTAAAGAAGGGGAAGTAGGTTACGTGGCAACTGGACTTAAAGACATACATGTTGTTCACTCCGGAGATACAATTACAGAATGGAAACAAGATGGATCTCATAAAAATATTGAAATCCTTACCGGTTACAAATCTCCTAAACCAATGGTTTACGCTAGTTTGTACCCAGTAGAAGCAAGCGACTACCCACAATTTGCGGAAGCTTTAGAAAAGCTTTCTTTAAATGATGCTGCTCTAACTTATCAAAAAGAATACTCTCAGGCTTTAGGAACGGGATTTGTTTGTGGATTTTTAGGATTGCTACATTTGGAAATTACTCAAGATAGATTAGAACGAGAATATGGAATAGATTTGATTGGAACAACTCCAACAGTTGAGTTTAGAGTTCAATTGACCTCTAAAGACTATGCAAAAATTGGTGTTAATGTTTCCAATATAGAAACTGAAACTAACATTGCAACTATTAGAACAGCAGCAGAATTTCCAGAACCAACCTACTCTGCAGAAATTTACGAGCCATGGGTAAAGTTAGAACTTATTACTCCAGAAGAATATATTGGGTCAGTTATGGAACTTTGCCAAAAACATAGAGCTGTATATAAATCTATGCATTTTTTAAGCAGACTTTCTAATAATTCTAAACATGCAGTAATTGAATACGAAATGCCTACTGTAGAAATTATTGTTAACTTTTTTGATAAATTAAAATCAATCTCTCACGGGTACGCATCTATGGATTATTCATTTTTAGATTACAGACAAGGAGATATTGTTAAAGTAGGAATTTTAGTAAACGATGAACCAGTAGAAGCTTTATCTTTCTTAACACATAGATCTAATTCTCAAAGAAGAGGAAAAGAGATTGTAGAAAAGTTAAAAGATATTATTCCAAGACAAAACTTTAAAGTTCCAATACAAGCAGCTATAGGAGGAAATGTTATTGCCAGAGAAACAATTGCAGCGTACAAGAAGGATGTGCTTGCAAAACTTTATGGTGGAGATATTACACGAAAATTAAAACTACTAGAAAATCAAAAAAAAGGTAAAAAGAAGATGAAGACTTTTGGTAAAGTTGAAATACCAAAAGAAGCTTTCTTAGAAGCTTTGAAAGTAGAATAAATATTAGTTTCTTTTATGACAAAAATGACAACTGCTGAAGTTCTAGCATTGATGAACGGAGGTAAAGCAGAACAAGAGAACGAAATTAACTATACACAGATCGTATTTGGAATTCTAAAAGAATTAGAGGACAAAGTAATTCTTACTAAAAAATACTTTGCATATACTAAGGTTAGTTTTGAAGGAGAAAGACAAGTTGTAACTATTATAATAAAACTTGAATCAACCAATAAGACATATGTAGCAAATATATCTTTCGATAAATTAGATGAACTTTATAATTGTAAAATTGAGAAAGAATACGATGCTTTACTAATAAAGCTTCTAGCTAGATTTCAACCAATTGTAGGCTTCAGTACAGATGGATTTGATTTGATATATTCTCCACCTTTAGAGCGAGCTAGCTAATAGTAAAGAAAGGAGGTGACAGTAATATTTAAAGTACTTAAGGTTTGATTCCAGAAATATATTCAAATATACCCTGTCTTAGAAAAGGGAACAAAGTAATCATTCTTGTGTAATACGTTTGTGCTTTTACTTTATCTCCATCAACTTTATTAATTCTTAATACTGCACACATTACAAAGATAATATTGAAAACATTTCTAGTGCCTGTCGAATTCTCAAGTTGAACCATAAGAGACTCAGTATCTAGAGGACCAGCACTTGTTCTCTGGTAAAGTGAGTTCTCAAATAGACCATCTCCTGCTCTACTAAAACGTGCTAAATCTACTATTGAGACAGGTGAGTCTTCTTGGAAAACTAATGACGTGAATACTTCAATAAACATTGCCTTAGCCAGATGAGAGTTTTGTCCATAAGCTTTTTCAAGAGATTCTGAAGTAATTCTGTCCATGCTTTTTTTAGCAGTACTAATAATAATTTCTTTAACTACTGGAGTTTCATTGAATTCAACGAAGTTTAACGAAGATGTATTGAATATGTAACCCAAATCTTCAGCAAGGATATCGTAAGTAGTATAAGACATATTATTCACCTTTGCGCTAGCCATTAACGGTAAAAGTAAAGGCATTAGTTTCAATTTAATTTCTGCTGGTAGCTTTGAAATATTTCTAATGGCTCCCATCTGATCGCCACCACTCATTGTAAACACAACTGTTTGCAGTACTTGGACAATCTCTTCTTTAAAAGTGTCGACTGACTCAGGTGTTAATCCTTTAAATGCTTCTATTTTTGCATCTACTTGAATATCTGATTTAATTTGGTTAATAATATTAATTTGATTTTCCCTCTTCTTATCTTCCTCGATACTGCTTTCAATTTGTTTTAATCGTACAAGTTCTTCTGGAGTCGCTGGTCTTTCTCCTTCTGGCTCTGGTAATGTTGTATTTAATACTGGTGATATTGGTTCTGCTACAATATTCATTTTTTAGATTTAAAATGTAATTCTAAAATCAGGATAGTACAGATTTATTATGTTAGCAAGACCTGACCCTTAAGCAGTATACTTTTCGTGAAGAATTTTATCTTAGCAAGCTACTATCCTATCATCTCCAAAGCCTTAATCCTTTCAGACATCTTGGGATGTGTGGAGAATAAACTTGCAAATAAACCATTATCCTTACTGTTTACAGAAGGATTATCTATGCAAATTTGTGCAACATTTCTATTCTGTATTGCTTCTATGCATGAATCCTTATCTATCTTCTGCAAAGCTGAAATTAAATGTTTTGAAGTTTTTGTTAGTTCAACTGCTCCAGCATCTGCTAGAAATTCTCTTTTTCTAGAAATTGTAGCCTGTATAATAAGAGTAAATAATATTCCTACAAAGAATGCTACAATCTTCATTATAAATAGTACTAGTAACGCTTGACCAGCCTTCTTTCCTCTAGCTCTAAATCTAACTCTAATTATCGCCCATGCTAATGTTTGAATAATTCCAGAGAAGATAATAGCAATCATCATTACTCTAGAATCGTGATTTATAATATGAGTTAATTCGTGTGCAGCTACAGCTTCGATTTCTTCTTTTGTTAAATTTTTAAGAATTCCTTTTGAAAAGGCAATGCTCGCCCTTTTAGGAGATAAACCAGTTGCGTATGCATTTAAAGATTCATCATTTATTATAGATATACTCGGAGTTGGTAATCCTCTAGAAATACACAGATTCTCCACAATGTTATAAAGTTCAGGATAATCTTTTCTTGTTACAGAGTAAGCATCAGCAAAAGAATCCACCATTCTTCTATAAAATACCCATGCAATCGTAAACCAAATTAGCACAAGAATTAGAATAAATGGAGAGTAATTGTAAGTTACTTCTAAGCCTTCATTAAAGTAAGAGTCAATTGAAAATACATTTGAATCTCTTACTCTTTCACTTACTGGATAACTAGCTACAGTCTTACATTCATATAAAGGGCTATTGTTATACACAGGAGCGCTCATAATATCTCCTACTTTTAAAGAATAATTAAATTCACACTTCTGAGTTTTATATACTGTTTGATAACTATA
>JBLGEO010000014.1:0-12689 GCA_047445235.1 Candidatus Dojkabacteria bacterium
CAAGGAGATTTGGTTCAGTAGTTTTGTTTAATAATAAAATGTTTGTTTGGGGAGGTTTTATTGCTGCTGTTACTAATACACTAGACATATACGATGTACAGACAAATAGTTGGTCGACCGGAGCTGCAGGTGGTACTGCGAGAGATTTCCAAGCTGCAGTTGTTTATAACGGTAGAATGTGGGCATGGGGAGGGCAAAATGTAACTCCAGCTACTGTAAATACAATGGATGTTTATGACTTTGGAAAGAACACGTGGACAACAGGAACGACAGGAGGTACCGCAAGATACCAAATAACTATGGTTGTTAATAATGGAAAGTTTTATGCATATGGAGGTAGAACTGCTACTCCAGCTTTAAACACAATGGATGTTTATGACTTTGGAGCTAACCTTACAACCGGATCAGCAACTTTAAATATGTCGGGAGGATTAACTTGTTCTTCAGGTACAATGAACTCATCATCTGCTAGCTCACTTGTAGTTACTGCGTACACAGTTTCGGGTTGTAGCTTTGATGCGCCCTCGAGTGGAACATTCCAGGTTTCTGGTAACTATGCGTTCACTGGTGGGCAAATTCAACATAATAACGGGACAGTGGAATTTACTGGTGGAATTACAACTATAAACTCTGGGTGTACAAATGTAACAACATGTATACCTACATTCTATAATGTTAATATAAATAAAACTCTATCAACGGATACACTTACTTTAGCTACAAATAGTATTTACGCAGCTAACACATTAACAATTACTAAAGGTACTCTTTCTCAAGCAGCTTTACTAAATGTAAGAGCAGATGGATCTAATGCAGTTAGTGTTGCTTCGAATGGAACCTGGACTAATACAGCAACAGGAGATATAAGTCTAGGTGGATCGGTTGTTAATAATGGTACGATGACTTTACAAGGTACCACTGCAGCCTGCGTCGCAGAAGCTGATGCAATTTCTATAACCTCGACTTCTGCAGGTGTACAAAGAGCATGGAGCGGTGCTGGTACATTTGCATTTAATGACCTTACTGTACAAGATCAAGGAGGAACAGCACCAATTGCAGCAAGAAGTAGTACCAGCGTTTCCGGAAATGGATCTAATTGGTTCTTTATAGGATGTACTACAACTGCTCCTAATGTTCCTACATCACTAGCACAAAAGAAAACAGATAATACTACTGTTATTTCTATTGGTGCATGGACAAATGAAACAACTGTTAAATTCTCAGCAACTCTTACAGATACTGATAATCCTGATGGACTTGGTGTGTGCGTTGAAGCAAAACCAGTAGGTGTATCATTTACTAATGTTGAAGATGGTTGTAGCTCATTTGGAAGTTACACTGGGACTGGAATAGTTGCAACATATACTCCAAGCTCTCTTTCTGATGCTACTTATCATTGGCAAGCTAGAACAAAAGATGCAGGTGGATTAACATCAGCGTGGGTTTCCTTTGGAGGTAATGCAGAGAGTGCAACAGATTTTGGTTTAGATAGTACAGCCCCAACTGGTGGAACTGTATTTGATGGAACAAGTGCTGGGGTAGATGTCACTTTTAACGGCGGTTCTGGAACATCTCTGTCAGCAAACTGGTCCGGATTTGATTTTACAATTTCTGGGATTGCAAGTTACGATTATTCTATTGGAACAACAGCAGGAGCAACTGATGTCGTAAACTGGACGACAAATGGAACGACGACTTCTGTTACGGCAACCGGACTTTCTCTTCAGACTCTTGCACCTTACTACTTTAATGTTAGAGCAAATGATAATGCTGGTAATAGCAGTATAGTTTCTTCAAATGGTCAATATGTAACACCATCACTCTCATTCTCAGTTTCTACAAATACTGTTACTTTTGATAACTTAAATAACATCAATGGCTTTAGCAATACAAAAACTACAACACTTACAACCTCTACTAATGCATTTCAAGGATACGTTGTTAGAGTATATAAATCTGATTTACTTAGGTCTATTTTACAACCCACAGTAACTATTAATGATTTTAGTGCTGGGAGTTATGCTGCTCCATCTGAATGGACTATTGGAACTTACGGATTTGGTTACACATCTAATGACAGTACAATTCAAGGAGTAAATAAATTTGGAAGCTCACCTTGTCCTGGAAGTGGAAATGCACCATGCTATGCTCCTTTTAGTTCAACAGCACCTGGAGATATTTTGGCAGATCATACAGCCACAGTTACTGGTTCACCAATATCAAACGAGACGTTTATAATAACTTATAAGGTTCAGGTGCCTAATACACAGCCAGCAGGAACTTACACTACTAATTTAATTTACTCGATTGTTCCTAAATATTAATATGAAAAAGAGAATTAGCACTACAGCATTAGCCTTAATAATTTTACTTTCTGCATCTATTTGGTATTTAAATGCCAATGGGGTTCCGGAGAGTTCACCACAAACTTCAATTGGAGTTAACCCAGCAATTGTTGAAGTAGTTATAGGTCAAGATAATACTTCCAAGCAAGAAATAACTATATATAATCTTAGTGATAAGGCCATTCCAATTGAAGCTACAAAAGAAGGTTTTAGTTTGGCAGATAAGGCAGATGTTCCAAATGACAAAATACAAATATATGATGCTTCTTCATGGATAACACTATCACTAGATGACACTGCTTTCATTCTAAAACCAGGAGAGATAAGAACAGTAACTTTAAATATAGCTCAACCTGAAAACTCTTCTCCGGGTGGGCATTATGCAACAGTTTATTTTCATGGACTTAATCCACAAGAGTTATTAGAAAACAATTCAGCCAATATAAGTATTAAATTAGGTGTATTAGTACTTATACAATCGCCTGGAGAGATAGTTGATGAAGTTAAAATAAAAGATTTTTCTTCCAACTCTATTAGTAATATTCCACAACTTACCTTTAATCTGTCTTTAGAGAATACTGGGAATGTACATTTACTACCTACAGGTAAAATTAACTTCTATAATGATTTAACTAATGAACTAATTAAAAGCGTAGATTTGGATACTAAATTAATTCTTCCAGGGTTAGTTAATACTTATTCATATAATATTGATCCTGGATTTCAAGTTGGTAAAGTTTCTGCACAAGCAGTTATTAAGTATGGTGCTACAAATAAAGTTGTAGAATCAGAAAAAAAGTCCGTCTTAATATTTCCATTCATGTATTTAGCTATAAGTTTAGTTTTGCTTCTATTTGTAATAGTTTTTAGAAGGAGAATTTTAAAAGCATTAAAAGTTCTATTTAGTAGAAGATCAAAAAACACTGGGGTAAATGAAATCTCTAAAACGTAGACGATGCAAGTTGACATCTCGAATGCTTTACAATATTCTTATACTATATACAATTATTTTTAAATTAAAAGTATGTTTAGAAAATTATTTATAAGTCTTTTTGCGTTAGTCTTAATAATAGGAGCGATCCCAATCGTTAAATTACAAGCGGCAGCATTATCTACAGGCTCAATTTTTCTTAGTGACTCAAGAATATCTTCAACAAATGTTACTTACTCAATTACTTTTTCAGGAGTAACGACAAGTGCAATCCAATGTATAAATGTAAAATTTTCGGATGCATCTGTAGCTGGGTCTAAACCGAGTGGAATGACCATAACTTCTCTTGCATTAAGTGGCACTTCAACATATATTCCTACGCCTGGTAGTTGGGGAGTTGTAAATACGGACGCAACAGGGACATCAGCAATTACTTTTGCTTCTGGGGAAACACCTGCTTCTGCTTCTAATAGAACAGTTATATTAACTGGTATTACAAATGGTTCTGTAGCTGGAACTACATACTTCCTTCAATTCTCAACATATAATAATACTGACTGTACGACTAGTCCTGTTGACAGTGCTACAATAGCATTTATCTATACGAACGGACAAACTGTCACTGCATCTGTAGATCCTACTTTAACATTCTCTATTGCTGGAGTTGCATCCGCAGCATCAGTAAATAGCTCAACAACGAATGTAACAACAACTTCTACAACTGTACCTTTTGGTACAATAACTGCTTCTACAAATAAAATAGCTGCCCAAGACCTTTCAGTGGGAACGAATGCAGGAAGTGGCTACACAGTAACAGTAAGATATACTGGAATACTTTCGAATGGAACAGGTGGAACAATAATTGACTGGACTGGAACAAATGCATCACCTACAACATTCAGTGCTGCTGGAACATCAGCGTTTGGTTACACAACAGAAGATACAACTTTAGGTACTGGAACTGCAGGAAGATTTGGATCTAATAAATGGTCCGGTTTTACTACATCGCCTTTAGAAGTAGCATATAGTGCTGGTGCAGCATCAGATACAGTAAGGGTTGGTTATCAAGCCGGAATATCGACTACGACACCTGCTGGCTCTTATACAACCACGGTGATCTATACAGCAACTCCTATATATTAATTAGAAAGAAATGTTGACATGTTTACCAATTTACAATAATCTATTAATATAAATATTTTAATTTCTAAAATGCTAAAAAAATCCATTATCTATTTATTTTCTTTGATTTTGGTTTTTGGTGCAGTTCCAATACTGAAATTAAGTGCTGCCTCACTATCAACTGGATCCGTTTCTCTAAGTGACTCAAGAATAAATGCTGCAAGTACTACGTATACAATTACTTTCTCAGGTGTAACAGTAACTCCAATAAAATGTATAAAAGTAGCCTTTTCTGATGCAGCAACTGCTGGAAGTAAACCTACTGGAATGACAATTACATCTCTAGCTTTAAGCGCTACATCAAACTATATTCCTACACCAGCAAGTTGGTCACCATCAAATGTTAATGCAACAGGAATTTCTTCTATTACATTTGCAACTGGAGAAACACCAGCATCTGGAACTGCTAGGACAGTTGTCTTAACTACAATTACAAATGGTTCTGTGGCTGGGACTATTTATTTTCTACAATTCTCAACATATAACAATGTAGACTGTGTAACTACCCCTGTTGACAGTGCAACTATTGCTTATATTTATACAAATGGGCAAACAGTAAGTGCCTCAGTAGATCCAACTTTAACATTCTCAGTAGCTGGAGTAGCATCGGCAGGAACAGTAAATAGTACAACTACTAATATAACTACTACTTCGACAACAATTCCTTTTGGAACTATAACAGCTTCTACAAATAAGGTAGCTGCACAAGATCTTTCAATTGCTACTAATGCAGGAAGTGGATATACAGTAACTATAAAATATACAGGAACATTTTCTAATGGTGGAGGAGGAGTAATAACGGATTGGACAGGTACAAATGCCTCACCTACGACATTCAGTGCTGCAGGAACCTCAGCATTTGGATATACAACAGAGGATGCAGTACTTGGTACTGGTACAGCCTCTAGGTTCACTTCAAATAAATGGGCAGGTTTGACTACATCGCCTTTAGAAATAATATATAACGCTGCTGCTGCATCTGATACAGTAAGAATAGGATTTCAAGCTGGGATAGCGACTACTACACCTGCAGGTTCATATACTACAACAGTTATTTATACGGCAACACCTATTTATTGATTTATTTGACTATTATTTTTAATACTATATGAAAAAAGTAAAATTGTTAGAATTATTTTTATTAACATTAGTTACTTTCAGTTTTGCTGCATTTAATCCTTTACATGCACAAGTAAGTGAGCAGTTTAAAAGTGGGTTTTCCATTTCTCCTCCATCTTTTGATATAAAAGCAAATCCTGGAGATGTTTTAAATAATTCAGTAAAGATTGAGAATATTACTAGTCAGAGATTAGATTTAACAGCAAAAGCTATAAGTTTTGTAGCTTATGGAAATGAAGGTCAGATTCAGCTTACAGATGACGACTCTACTTATTCTATTAAGTCATGGGTAACTTTTCAAAATCCTGAATTCTCAGTAGAGCCTGGTGAAGTTAAACTTTTCAATTACTTTATAAATATCCCTCAGACAGTTCAGCCAGGGAGTCATTTTGGTTCTATTGTTTTCTCAACTAGTCCAACAGCTTCACAAACAACTTCAGCTCAGGTAGTTCAAGAAATTGGATCAGTAATTTTAATAAAACTTCCAGGAGACGTTGTTGAGAATGCTATTATTTCAAGTTTTAAAAGTGATAGTAACTACTTTACAGATCCTAAAATAAAATTAGATGCTATATTAGATAATACTGGTAGCGTAGTGGTGCAACCTTCAGGTACTATCACAGTTCAAGATATATTTGGAAATACGGTACAAACTGTAAATGTTCAACCAAAGAATATTTTACCTGGAAGCCAAAGAGTATTTGACCAAGAGTTTGATTTTGATAAAGTAGGTTTCTTTAAAGCTAAGCTAGAACTAAAATATGGAACTGGGAAGACTTTAACTGCAGATACAACATTTATTAGTCTATATACACAAAGACTTATTCCAGTGATTGGACTTATATTATTATTAGTTATTCTATACTTCGTATTTAGAAAGAGAATAAATAAAGCACTTGTTGTAATTATTAAAGGTTAACGATGAAAAATAAAGCTACTCTAGTAGTAGCTACTATTATATTATTCACAAGTTTTCTTTTTGCGAAGGTTGTTTACTCGGACTCTGTAACTTTTACAGCCGAGGTAGGGGATACTGTTCTAATACTAAGTGGTTACACAGCTCCAAGCTCGCTTGTCACATTTAAAGAAAATCAAACTGTAATAGGTACAACATCTTCTGATGGTTCGGGTAGGTTCACAAAAGAATTTACTGCCCAGAACCCTGGATTGCATACTATTTCTATCTTTTCTACAGACCCGAGAAACCGGTCTACACCCTCAATCAATAGAGAGATAGTGCTTATTGGACTTGAAACTACTGATGTTGATGACTTACTCCTTGCACCAACAATAAACGTTACTATTTCAGGAAATAGTGCTAGTAGTATTGTAAACATATCTGGATACTCAAAACCAGATACTCACCTTGCTGTAACTATCAATAGTTCTGTGCAAAAAGTTGTAACTGGATATTCAGATTCAGCAGGATTCTATGAATATATGATAAATGCATCTGAGCTTGAAGTAGGAGATCATACAGTAATAGTCGATATTTTAGATAATAACAATGTAATACTAGCTAGGAGTTTTGAGTTACAATTTACCATTACTGCAGAGATGCACGAAGGAATTGGACAACCTATTCCAGAACAGCCTACATCAGCACCAATAGAACTACCAGCTTCATCACCACAAACTTTTAACCCTACACCACAACCAACTCCAAAACCTCCTGTTGAAGAAACACTAGCAGAGCAGTTTCTAGCAAGTATTAAACAGGGAGTCTCTAACGTTTTGCCACCTGTTCTTGTTACAGCCAGTATTGGAATTCTTGCATTAAATGCAATTACTGTTCCAGGATCAATCTCAATATTTTATGGATTCTTTATTTTCAGATTTAGGAAAAAGAAGATTACTAGAGGAATTGTTTTTGACTCAAAAGCTATGAATCCAGTTCCATTCACTGTAGTAAGATTATTTAGTGCAACTGGGCAATTTTTAAAACAAACTGTGAGTGATTTAAATGGAAAGTTTGACTTTATAGTTGATAAAGGAAAATATAAAATAGAAGCCAAGCAATCTGGGTACAGTACATTCACAGATACGGTAGAAATGGAGCAGAGTGAAGGAACTGTTTCAGATAATGTTCCATTAATGACTAGTGCTTCTCTCGAAATTACCTTTATTGATAAGTTAAGGACAGTTTTAAGGGACAACCTTGTAAAACTAAATACAGTTTTTGTAGTACTTGGATTTATATTTTCAATTGTAGCAATCCTATTCTCATTCACTTTATTAAATGTAATTATTATATTCTTATACTCATTCCAACTAATAGTTTTAATTCTGTCTAAAAGAGTAAATAGAAGTTGGGGATATGTTTATAATAAACAAAATAATGAGCGTATAAATGGTGCATTTATACGTGTCCTTGATATAAAAGAAAAAAGGCAGATTGATGTACAGATAAGTGATTCTAAGGGTAGATTTGGTTTTGATTTAGAACCTGGTGAATATTATTTAACGGTAGATGTTCCTGGATTTAAGTTTGAAGATAGTAAGGAAATAGAAACTACAGGATCTGGAATAATGGTTTTGAAATTTAAAATCTTAAGTAAGGATAATATTAATCTGAGGCTTGCAATGGTTGCTACAAATGAACATTTTACCTCAACGTTTGGGATGATGGTGACTTAATCCTAATTACGTTAATTTCACTGAAGGTTTCTACTATTGGAAGTATCAATAATTTTGTATACTTACAACAACTATGGATACTGCTAATATTTCTAAAAAAATAATCTTATTAATCGATGATGATATTAATATCAGGCTTGTAGTCAAAAAGCTTCTTAATTCTCATTTAATTAACTCGGAAGTTTATACAAGTGATAAAGGTCCTGACGGATTGGGATTATCTTATATTCTGAAACCAAATATAATTATACTTGATACTACTTTGCCTAAATATTCTGGAAGAGAGATAGTTGACTATATTATGACTAACAACATTTTTCTTAATACAAAGGTTGTTATTCTTCATGAGGATGTTGAAATTTCTAATTTCACTAATTTAGGTCCTAATTACTATGCACTTTCAAAAAAAGTGACTGACTTCCCGGAGGCTCTTATTAGATTTATAGAACAGGATGTAGAACATAAAGATGATAATAGAACCTTTAGATTAGCTCTGAGCATTGGAAAGACAGTTATATTTTTTGCAAATTCTTCAGATACAAATATAAGAGACTTTGAAACAATTGGTGCAATTTTGCCAAGAATCTATAGCTTAGTTAGTTTTGCAATTAGTCAGCTTTTAACAAGTATAAATCTGTCTTTATTTTTTCTCTTGATGGGAAGAGAGGATACTGAAGAAGATTTATCTGGAAATAAAGATGAATTTAGTGCATACCGTTCTAGCATTTACTCTAGATTTATACTTACTGTATCTGCATTAGTAATAATAGCTATCGTTATTATTCTTATAAGCCTTTCCTAATAATAGTAATTACATATTTTGAGTGCTATAATTTCAGGTATATGTATAGAGAGGACGTAGAAAACTATCCTAAAAAATATGCAAAAAGTAATGTAGACCAAATAATTGACACGATCGACTTAAGTAGGTCTTTAAGCATCTTCGCCCCCTCAGGATTTGGTAAAAGTTCACTTTCAAAATATATTGCTTTCAATCAATCTTATAGAAATAGGTATTACAAACTTAAAAGAGTAAATTTTGTCTATGTAAACCTTTCTGAACTATCTGCGGAGACTTTTGAAGAATCGCAAGCAATGTTTAGTCCTGTAGATAATAATAAGCAGAAAAGGTTTATTGAAATTCTTTACAGAAGTTTTTTAGAAACTGATAGGACAAAATCGACTGAACAGATTCAAGATAAACTTTTAGAGTTCCAGAACGGAGATTTTAAAAACAACTATTACGCCTTTATAGAAAAATATTTAAAGCAAAACAAAGGTAAGCTTTCAGTACTAATATTGGATAACGTTGAAGCATTAAATAAACCTGGATTTGATGGGCAGAAGGAATTTCTTAAAAACTTTAGGGATCAATACAGAACAAGGATAGAGTATCTTTTCATGATAGGGGATTTGACTCAACTTGATCATTTAAATAAAGCGAAGTGGTCAAGTTTAATTGACTTGATTACTCAAAAGATTCTATTAATGAAAATGCCAGTTGTTGAAGAATGTATTCTCCCGATGCATGTTGAAGAAAATATTATTATGTTTAACTTAATAACAAGATACTCATCCTGGTTTAAAGAAAAATTAAAACTTATACATCAATGGAGTGGAGGATATCCACCATATTTTAAGTACCTTTTTAGGATTAATAATCTTGAATCTTTAAAAAATCTTATTGTTGATAGAGAACTTGAGCTTTCTTCAGAGAGATTAATTAGCTCACTAGATAAGGCACACTTAGGTGTTCTAATGGATCTGGTTAAAAAGAAGATTTTCGATGAGAAGTCTAGAGAGTCTAAGGAGTTGCTGCAAATGGGTCTGATAATAAAAGAACCTCAAGGATTTAGATTATTTTCGCCACTTCTTCACCATTATTTAAACAACAAATAGGTTGAAATGTTGACTCTCATGGTAAAATTATAAGATTTAATTTTTGAATACTGTTCTCATGTCACCTTTTATTACTTTAGAGGTTAATAATCACATTCCTCATCTTTTCTATACGAATTCAGATGGTACAAGCAGGAAACTTACTAATATTGATGAAGACTTATCTAGATTGATTTTAAATGTCGCAGAAAATTTTAATTTAAAGGAAGAGAACATGGATGATGATGTCCAGGTTGGTAGACTAATCCTCCTTTCAAGTGAAGCAGATCCAGATTATATTACTCATATCCCAGAGATTGATTCTGAAAGCTTAGAATTCGAACTCGAAAAACTTTTATCTGAAGTTATCGATGAATCTAAAGAAATAGAAAAAGAGTACACAGATCTAGATGGAATGGAGCAGGGACTAAGAGATGAGATTGATAGAAATCAGCATATCGATATTATGTCTAGTATTTTAGAGACTGCATATAAGATTATCATCGCTAAAGTACTTCTTGCCGCATACGAGCTTGAAATCGCAGAAGTTCATTTAAAAACAACAGAGAATTATCCTAGATTTGTAGAGAAGATGGGAGAAGAGTTACAGAAGTTAGATATTGATTTAATTATCGAAAATTAACTCAGCAATACCATAGTTACCATCGTTATACACAAGGGCTGCTTTTAGAGAAAAACTAGAAACAGCTCTTTCTAATTCTTCAAATCTGGATAACTTTGAGAAGTAAGGTAAATCCGTCTCACCTGTTTTAAGTGTTTTCCATTCTTGTTTTACAACTGGAGAAATTCTAAATGATAGATAGATCTTTCCTTTCTTATTAAGTATTGAGGCTAAATGGTTTAATACTTTAGATTCTGAATCTAAGGGGACATAGTTCCAAAAGGTATCTATAATAATAGTTTCAAAATAGTGCTCTTTAAATTTTGTCTTTAGCAAGTCTGTAGTTTTAAAACTAATCTTCTTATGATTCTCCAGAAAAGGCATTTCTAACTTATTATTAATTTCCTTACTTAAATCGTGGTAATGAACTTTCTTATATTTATCTACTAAGTCTGTTATTAATTCTAAAGATGGAGTAGAAATAACAAGTACTTTCCCAGTTTTAGATCTATTTGTATTTTGGGTTAAGTATTTTACCAAGTCTAGTTTAGATTCTAGATAAGTCTTCATTTGTGCTCCAAAGGTTCTAGTTCTAAATGTTTTCATTTTCTTCATTACGAAATCATAGTCGAAGTTAAGAGAATCCTTATACCTTTGTAGTTCAAGGCGTAGATCTTTTAACTTCCACATAAAAGCTCTTCCCTTATTTTCAGTCTTAGAATCAATTGCAAAAGAGTATGCACGTTCGACTAAAGATCTATCCAAATTTCGAGTTATTCGCATGTATAGCTTCAAGTTCACAAGATCGTTAAGATCTGCAGCAAGCTTATATGCAAATGCCTGGAATTCATGCTTAGCGTGTTTTTTATTATCTGCTGGTGCAAGAAAATTATGTCTTGAGAGAATATCTTTTGAAGTTGTTATCGGCATAGATTAAACTATTGTTAAGTTTATTATCTTAACAAAATTATTATGACTTTAAGTCTAGAAAAGTTTACTAAAAAACAAAAGATATTAGGAGCTGGCTTTATTATACTCTGTTTAATTGTTATAGGTTTATTTGCAGCTCCTTTGTTGATTAATAACAAAGTAAACGCACCCATTGTGAGTGTGCCTGTTTCCAGTTCAACCCCTACAATTGCTGAAGAGTTAAACGATATAAGTTCTAATGATGGTATTCTAGTAGATTATAATAAATACTCAAGCCCTAGCTTTCCAGCATTGAAATTAACCGATGTTTTTGGTCTAAGTAAAGTTGCTAATCCAACTTTACAATACAATGGTCAACCAAGGGTTTACATAGACTGCGGTAGATTAGTTTCTAGCGATCCATCATTTGCTAAGACCATGAAGAAAGCTTGCGTTGTAAGACTAGTTTCTGATGGATCAATTGCAATATTAGGTGATGTCGATACGGATTATATTTACTACAGAGGAAAAACAAGAGATGAGAGGACTGAGACACTAGTATACGATATTAGTACAGCCGGAAACAGAACATACCTAATCTACGAATACGACTATAATACACAAAGTGCAAACTATATAGATAGAATTAGCTTAGTAGTTCCAGAAACTCTTCAAGAGAAAGATTTAAATACTTTCATCTCTTGTGTCAATAAACCCGTAGTGCCATATAGTGATAATAGTTGTTACGCTGTATATGGAAAAGAATGGTACGACAGCAATAGTTGGTATTTGCAGCACAAGGATAATTATTTTAGAGCGGTAAATTTACCTTAAAGATTTAACCAATTCTGCTTCAATTCTTGTAAGTTTATAAGTACTGAAGAAAACAATAACTATTTTCTCTTTTCTTGAACTTATTTCTTTTTTCAAGAATTCTAATAGTTCAGAGTTTTCTACATGCTTTGTATTTATATTAAGTTCGTTTAACCACCCAGTCATTTGAGTAGATGTTGTTAATCCAGGAGTTACTTCTGATAGATCTGGAATAATTACCAAGTCCGAAAGC
>JBLGEO010000015.1:0-16653 GCA_047445235.1 Candidatus Dojkabacteria bacterium
ATCTGAATATGCTTTCATAAATGCTTCTCTGTCACCTGGTCTAGAGCCAGCGTTAGGTTCGAAAACAGAAATTATTTTAAAATCTGGATATCTTTCATGAATTGTTTCAAGAGAATTCTTCGCTCTTTCTGGTGCGATTCCAAAGTCATCGATAATACTCAAATTGTCTGATTTATATACATGCTCAAGTCTTTTCTTAACACCATGAAATTCCGAAATATAATTTGAAATGTCTTTTAGATTTGCAGTTCCTTTCTGCATTAACTCCATTGGGAGCAGAGTAGCTGGTAAGTTACAAACAACAATAACCGCTGCCAGAATGTTCTCTAAGTTATATTCTCCTAATAATTCAGTTTGAAATTTAAGAATCAAGTTTCCTTTAGGATCGTGAACAATGTAGCGATCGCCTTCGGGACTGACAGTCCATAAACCTTTCTGAGGTTCTTCCGAATATGTATATCTTAAGACCTTAGCCTTTGACGACTTAACGACATTATCAATATTTTTATCGTCATTTTTCGCAATAATTAATCCATCTGCTGGAACTAGCTCGACTGCTTTTTTAAATTCTTCTACATATCTTTCTTTTGTTGGGAAAATATCAAAATGTTCCCAGCCTATTTTTGTAATGATTAAATAGTTTGGCTTGTATTCTAAGAACTTGGCCTTCCCTTCTATAGCTGGATCTGGATTATGGTATTCATCTCCTTCAATAACAGACCAAATTGTATCAGTGATTTTTAAAGAGTCTTCAATATCTACAACATCTGCACCAATCATATAACTTGGATTTAAACCAAGTTTTTGAAATAAGAATGTAATCAATGCTGTAGTAGTAGTCTTTCCTGCTGTTCCAATTACTACAATTGATTCATCCTTTATTAAGTACTCTTTAAGAATTTTTGAATATGACCGAATGTCTAAACCTTTTTTCTTTGCATACAAATACTCCTTATTCTTGCTTGTAAGATGGCTGATGAATAAAACTAGATCGGGTTCTTCTGAAACTTGATTAGGTTTTTGATATTTAGAGTCTGATTCCCAAAATTGTCTAGTTAAGTGTTCATAACTAAATCCTTCTGCTGTATTTATTTTCTCCTGAGTTAGAATGTCTGAAGCTGGAGGTAAAAACTGGTTATCAGAACCCGTTACAAACCATCCCATGTTTTGGAATTCCTTTGCTATGTTAGCTGTAGTCTTACCACTAACCCCAATTATATGTAACCATTTTTTGCTTTCTGCTTTTGCCATAGAGTTATTCTAACAAAATGAAGAAATTAAGAGAATAAAAGTAATGAAGATAATTTGAATAATAGTTTTGATCTCCATCATTACATTCATTATTTTCAGACTCAATTGCGAATTGAATGAGATTCAACTCGCAACCCGTAACGCGCAACTCCTAACTTGAGTAATTGCCACTTCAGTGAGTAATGTAACTCTGATTAGTGCTGACTGCCACGAAACTGTTACAGGTGGTAGAGTCATAAAATAGCTAAATCATCTAAAAGTATTCATACTGGTGAATAAAATATTGAATAACCTATAGTTATTAAAACACCTCTTTCTAAAACGTGGAAACTTTACTGGTTTTCAATACCCTTGTGGAACAAAAAAAAACAGTTGACACCACAACCTGTTGTGTCTAAGCTAGAGGTATAGCACAACAAATAGATATTTTTGGGAAAACATGAGTGTGCAGTACTTTAATGAATTTATGTAATTTTAATGATTTGTCCATACTGTAAGAACAACGATTTGAGAGTAGTAGATAAGAGAGACTGTACTGAAGCATCTATTCGAAGACGAAGGGAATGCGAGGCATGCGGTAAAAGATTTACCACTTATGAACGAGTTGAAAGAGTAACTCTTAATGTATTAAAGAGAGATGGAAGAGTACAGGAGTTTGATAGAGAGAAGCTAAAAAGAGGAATTGTAAAAGCAGTAAAAAAAAGATTTATAGCTGATGATGTATTAGATGACATGCTTAACGACATTGAACATAACTTAATGAATAGGGAAGAGCAAACTATTAAATCTGTTGAGATTGGTGAACTTGTTTTAAAACACTTAACCAAAATTGATAAACTCGGAGCATTGTTATTTGCGTCTGTTTATAAAGAGTTTCAGAGTTTGGAAGACCTGCAAAAAGAAATGGAACGTATCACTAAAAAAAAATAAGTCGATAATAAAATTATTTAGGCACAACTAAGTGTAGTATTTTTGACCCAATTTTTAACTATTTTTATTTATTATTCATTCCAAGATGTCAGATAGTCAAGTAACGTTAGACTCGAAAGAGGAGTTCCGAAAACTTGCTCAAGAGAGTAAAAAGTATTTTCCAAATCCTTTAGCAGAATTTATATACTATCTTTCCTATTCCAAGTGGATGCCAGAGAAATCAAGAAGAGAAACCTGGATTGAAACAATAGACAGATATATGGATTTTATGAACGAAAATCTTGGTGACAAGATGGGAGGAGAAGATTACTCTAAAGTTAGAGAGTCACTTCTTAATATGCATACTATACCTTCAATGAGGTTAATGTGGAGTGCTGGACCTGCTGCTAGAAGAACAAATGTTGCTGCATACAATTGTTCTTATATCGCAATCGAGAAGCTCGTAGACTTCGGAGAGATTATGTACATTTCCATGTGCGGAACTGGTGTTGGATTTTCTGTTGAAAAGGCATCAATTGATAAGTTACCTGAGATTCAATGGCAAAATGGAGATATTCTTCCTAAATATGTTGTGGAAGATAGCAAAGAGGGATGGGCTAAAGCTTTTGTTTTTGGATTAGAAACGTGGTTTGCTGGAAAAAATGTTATTTTTGACTTCTCTCAATTAAGACTAAAGGGAGCAAGACTAAAGACTATGGGCGGAAGAAGTTCTGGGCCAGAGCCATTGGTTGAATTGATCGACTTTGCAAGAAAACTAATTTTAAGAAACCAAGGTAAAAAACTAAAACCTATTGATGTTCACGATATTGCATGTAAGATTGGTGAGATTGTTATCTCAGGAGGAGTTAGAAGATCTGCAATGATTTCATTGTCTGATTTAGCTGAAGAAGAGATGAGACATGCAAAAGATGGTGCATTCTGGAATACTAATCCTCAAAGAATTATGAGTAATAACTCAGCTGTTTACAATGTTAAACCAAGTTCAACAGATTTCTTAGATGAATGGGTAAGTTTAGCAAAGAGCGGGTCTGGAGAAAGAGGAATATTTAATAGAGCTGGATTAAGAGATCAATTACCAGAAAGAAGATGGAGAGTATTTGAACCATATTTTGCAAACTCTGGAACTAACCCTTGTGGAGAAATTGTTTTAAGATCTAAGCAGTTTTGTAACTTAACTTGCATTGTTGCTAGAGAAGAGGATACATTCGAGACTCTAAAAGCAAAAATTGAAGTTGCTACAATTCTAGGTACTTATCAATCAACACTAACTAATTTTGAGTTCCTATCTCCAGAGTGGAAGAAGAACTGTGATGAAGAAAGATTGCTAGGTGTAAGTTTTACAGGATTATGGGATGCTCCAATATTAAGAGATGCAGAAGTGTTAAGAAAATTAAGAGATTACGCAATTGAAGTTAATAAAAAGTATGCTGCAAAATTTGGAATTAATGAGTCTACATGTATTACTTGTGTAAAGCCATCTGGTAACAGTTCTCAGTTAACTGATACATCATCTGGTTTACATACAAGACATGCACCTTACTACATTAGAAGAGTAAGAATTGCTAATACAGATCCATTATTCAAGATGATGAAGGCTCAGGGATTTCCATACCACCCAGAAGTTGGTCAGAAGGAAGATACTGCAACAACATTTGTATTGGAATTTGGAATTAAAGCTCCTAAGACTGCTGTATTTAAAAACAATATTACAGCTATAGAGCAATTAGAGATTTGGAAGATGTGTAAGGAGAACTTTACAGAACATAATCCATCAGTAACAATCTCTGTTGGAGAGAACGAATGGATTGCTGTAGCAGATTGGATTTATAAGAATTGGAGTATTACTGGAGGATTATCTTTCTTACCAAAAGAAGAAGGAGATATGGTTTACAAATTAGCACCATACGAAACAGTTACGCAAGGTGTTTACGAAGAGTTTATTAGCAAACTTCCACCAATCGACTTCTCTAAGATGATCGACTACGAATTGGAAGATCAAACTAACGGAGCTAAAGAGTTAGCCTGTGTGGGTGACAAATGTGAATTGGTTTAATACTATGCAGAATTAAACTATAAGCCCTCCTTAACCGGAGGGTTTATTGTTATTATTACGGCAAGTTAGGTAATAAAGTTAGTAATTTAACTTTTATTTCTAAAAAATGGACCACCTTAATCAGCAGAAACCCCTACAGATTTCTAAAGCAAATATTCATATCACTAGAACTGAAAGAGAAAAGGGAGTTAATTTGCAATCGATGGTAGATTGCATAGAGGAGTTCAATGTTTTATTTACTTACAGAGATATAAAATCTTTTGAACCTTTAGCACATAGGTTTAATATAAAAGTAGATAGAGTATCCTATCTTTTTTATCAGATCTGCACATATGTTTACAAAACCGTGGCATTAGCACTCATTGCAAAGAGCCAACATACTCCAGATGATGCAATTTTTTTTACTGTAAGCGAAGCGCTTAAGGGAAAATTAAATGTATCTGCTACATTGGTTAAAGAATTAAATGATGTAATAAGACTTCAAATAGCAGGTGATGAAGGATTTAAAGGAACACCTTAATAATTGATCTATTATATATTACAAATAGATATTTAAGGGATATAATATTAGATGGACCTACATGATGATGAATTAAATAGACTTTTCAGACTCACTCCATCCGAAAAGTTAGAAATTGCTGCAGAAGTTGATATTGTAGTTCAGCACTTATGGAGTATAGGTGTTGTGCAAACAATAGGAGGTCTAATCACATACGATTCTGTAAAAGAGATTCCAGAAATCTTAGAGTTATTCGATTTGAAAGCAAGAATGTATGGTCTAAGTTATCCAGAGATCTGGGATGTTTATTGTAAAAATTATCTTTTTTTAGCTAGGAGTTAACATCATGCAGATAATTGATATGCCAGAAACAAATGCTATTTATTTCTCTACAATTAGAGAAGAAGTTGGTACAAATACACCTGAGCGTATTCAAATTGCTTCTAAGCAAATTGCAGAACTTTTTAAGAAAGGACTTAACTTTAAAGAGAGGAATGGTCAATTGGCTGATATTGCTGCTAATGCGGGAATCACACTCTCCGCAGCATATGAAATACACACCTATATGGGCAATTTATCTACATGGCAGAGCTATTTAGAAGCATAATATGGGACATCTAACTGCTGAACAACTTAAACAAAAACTTATCGAAGCTGAAAAGCTAATCGATAAATCTTCTAGATATTTTCATTACAAACATCCAGAGCAATATTACTCAATTGAAGGTTTCTGTCTAATAGAGGAGACTGAAGAAGTTGGAGTTCTCTACAAACCATTGTACGGAGATTTTGGAGATATAATTTGGCTAAGACCAATTTCCGTTTTCCTTGAGAAAGTTGAGATCGGTGGTAAAAAAATAAAGAGGTTTAATAAGATATGAATCCTTCCACAGAAATCCTAAATGGAATCTCAATTTCCAATCAGCATGCCACCCCACAAGAACCAGACTTTGAATTAGCATCACATTTCCTAGAGATATTAAATAATCATTCGCCTAGAGCAGCATTGGAAGCAATAGAAAACGATTTTTTTGTTTCGTTTCAAACTCCATTAAGTGATATGGGACTTAATTATCAGTCTCTAAGAAATATTATTAAAACTCTTGTTGCTCAAAATAAAGATGATGAAGCAGTAGATATTCTTAAAGACATTTTAGATTTAATAGTTTGGGGAATTGATAACGAAGTTGTCAGAGAAAAGTTTATAAACCTACTAAAACTTTTTGACTTTAAAATTCTAAGATTTGCTCTAGATTGGAGCAAGATATTAACAAAAGATCAACAACCAAACTACTCAGAAATTGCCAAGTATAAAGAATTCTCTCAACAACTTATATTATCTGGTATTACACCAATAATTACTTTTTCACATTTTGAGACAAATGGTTTAAATATACTTTCGGACGAGTTTGAAAAAATTTTTGATCGATTAACTAGCGCTGTTCTATCAGAACTTATTCCTCCTAGTATAAGTCCTTCACAGAATGAACCTATCCCAGGTGTAAAATATTGGCTAGCATTTAACGAACCTGCAGTACATGCAGGAGGTATGAACATTTTTTGGGGCAACAGCGAGTTTACAGCTAAAGATATTAATCCTAAAGAAGTTGGATATATAAATGCATTCTTTAATGGAATTAAACAAGCAAGCCTACATGTAAATACTTTAAACAGAATTGGTTATTTATCAAAGAAATTTTACGAAAAAGCACATCGTTTTGGAGAAGCGAATAAAACGGATGTTAAGGTTATTGCTAACTTCAATATTTCTGTGTTCGATACAGGAACTTCAAAGAATCTTATTGAAGGGATGGTAGCTTCCACTGCTAATTATGTTGATAAAGATTTGCAAATTGGTGCTTATAGACGAGGAATAGGTGTAGACGGTGAAATACTTTATGGATTTGACGTTGCAGCTATTAATCCTTATCAGATATATAAAACAACAGTCATTAATAAGTTTTTGAGAGATAAACTATCCCGATTTATAAGTGCAGACATTCTACTGAAATTATTCCCCGACACTACGAATCCAAAGTTAATGGACCCTAATCTAACAAGAATTGGGACTCATGGCCAGATTCTAAGTCCACATGCTATTGGGACTGCAATAAGGCATATGGTTAGAGAATATAGATTTAAAGAGATTGTTCTTACAGAAACGGGTTCGGATACTAGTTTTGATACACCAGAAGGTAAAATAAATAAAACATGGTACGCTTCAGAGGTAAAAAAAGAATTGGAAATGCTTGTTCAAGAAGGAATTTCGATACCATTTTCTTTAATTTGGACATTAATAAGAATGTGGGAAATTGTTGGTCCTAAAGGAGGTGGTGGTGGTGAATGGGATTTTGGAATTCTTGGAGAACCTATGGGAAAAGATGAGATTTCTACAGCTTTATGCTCAGAACTAAATATAGAAGAAAATAAAGCAAAAATTTTAACTGAAGAAATGAGAAGAAAAGGGGATACACCTTTAAAAATGTATGAAGGTATGATTGATCAACTAGGTAATATATTTAGAAAAGCGGAAGTATTTCCAGACGAACTCGTAGAATCGTTAATTACGAAAGACAAAAATGGGAACTACAACATTTTGGTAGATATTTTACAAGTGATTCAACTTAGGAAGTACTACGAGGCCAAACAAGACGAGATCTCTTGTAACTATTTATTGGAAATTGAAGAACTTCTACGAAATGAGTACTTTGAAAATTCTAATGTTCCAATTACTTTAGTCGAAGCCTAATTACATTAGGAAAATCCAAACACCAAGAATTGCACAAATTATGCTGAAAAGTGCAAATCTCATTACCACTTTCTCTTCACTCCAACCATTTTTAATTTGGAAATGATAATGAATAGGTGCCATTGCAAATATTCTCTTACCAAAAATTCTTCTACCAACTCCTTGAATAACGGCAGAGAGTAGAGTTACTACGAATGGTAAAGAAATAATTAATAGCAATAAGGGTTCTCTTAATATAAATGCTGTAGATGCCAAAAGTGTTCCCATAGCAAGTGATCCCACATCTCCCATCTGAAATCTTGCCGGAGGTGCATTAAAGTATAAGTATGAAATTAATGATCCAATTACTGTTGCAATTAAAAATACCATTCTTAAGTCTTGCTTGAATATTGCAACAATCAGAAATCCTAGAAAAGATGCTAACAATTCCGAAGCTGCTAACCCATCCATTCCATCAGCTAAATTGACAGCATTGGTCATTAATAATACTGTAATCCAAGCAAAAGGAATCATTAAAATACCAATATTAACATTTACATTAAATAATGGAATTGCAACTGCACCAAGCATTCCGCCACTTGTATAGAAGTAAAGTCCAAAACCTAATGCTAAACCTGCGATGGATTGAACAAGAATCTTTTCGTGTGCTTGTATTCCCTTTCCAGGATTAGAACCTAACATGTAGAAGAATCCTTTGTAAGTTTCCCAAGGTAAAGTCACAATCATTAGCAACCTTTTCCCCCAGCTTTTATGTACTCTTATTAATGTAAGAATTCTTCCTACTGTCTTTGGTTTTGTTCTGTCCCTACCATAAATATTCAAAATATCATCGAAACCTCCTAAGAAAGCCGATAGTAAGAATATTCCAAGTGTTAGATATAAGCCATTATTTCTAGCAGGGTTGAAGAAAAGATTTAATAGAGTGACTGATATCACAATAATTAAACCTCCCATAATTGGAACACCTACTTTCAAATTTCTTTTCTCTATTAAAGTCGTAAAGTCGACTGTCATTCGTCTGGTTATCTTGAATTTATATAAGAGTGAGATTATAGGAAAAGCTATTACAAAGCTAAAACCCATTGACAACACAACAACAGTAAGGACATCTGTAAGATTAATTCCGGAGAATGAAAACATTTGAATTAGTTAAAATCTAGTTGTAAATACGGTTATTATACTAAATATGTGTGAGATTACAGCTAAAAAAACTTACCACCTGTAGCAAACGATTCAAAATTATTAAACAGAGTTGCACACTCTTTCTCTTTCTATATTAGTGATTTACAGGGTACATTTCCTTTGTGACGTCATGCTGAATTCATTTCAGCATCTCTTCAATAGATCCTGAAACAAGTTCAGGATGACGTACGTTCCTTATTCGTTATATAATCAAAATATGAGTTTTCTAGATACCAAATCACAACCATTTCAAGATAAAGTAAGAACTGCACCAAAGCAACCGGGTTGCTATATCTATAAAGATAAAGAAGGTGGAGTACTTTACGTTGGGAAAGCAAAAAACCTAAAGAATAGGGTGGGAAGTTATTTTAACAACTACAATAAGCTTGAGCTTAGAATACAGCAAATGTTAGAACAGGCTGTGGATGTTGAGCTATATATTGTGGATAGTGAAGTAGAATCTATAATTCTTGAGACTAATTTAATAAAAAAGTACAAAACTAAATACAACATATTAATGCGAGACGATAAATCTTACAGTTGGGTTGTATTTGAAAAACAAATTAAGGGTAAGAACGACTTCCCAAGAATTAGAATTATTAGAAACAAAGATTTAATAGAAGAAGAGAAGGCAGAGTTTTTTGGACCATACCCATCTCAAATGCCTCTTAAAAACATTCTAAAAAGAGTTCGAAAAGTTTTTCCATATGCAAGCTGCAATAGAAGACTAATACAGATTTCGGAAGAGCCAATAGAAGTAGATACGAATAACAGAATTCCTTGTTTGTACTACCATATTGGTTTATGCAAAGCTCCGTGTGCAAGTTTACAGAATAAAGCTGATTACATGAGAGACTTTAATAATATAAAGAAATTTTTCCAAGGTCAAAAAGTAGATATTCTAAAGGATTTAGAGTCTCAAATGAAAACATATTCTCAAGAAAAAGATTATGAAGATGCTGCTAGAGTTAGAGATAAGATAAATGATATTAAATATGTAACTGCAAATATTGGCATTGATAACGAAATTGATGATATTTCTGTTGAGGAACTAAAAATAAAACAGAGAGAAAATGGACAAGCAGAGTTAGTTAAAGAATTAAAATTTCCAGAAGATAAACTACAGGTGCATAAGGGTTTTAGAATCGAATGCTACGACATTAGTAATATCCAAGGAACAAATCCTGTAGGAGCAATGACAGTAATGATAGACGGAGAAGTAAGACCAGATCAATATAGAAAATTTAGAATAACTTCAAAAGAAACTCCAGACGATTTTGGGATGCACCAAGAAATGATGGAAAGAAGATTAAAATATTTAAATCCAGAAATTGTAGAAAAGAAGAAATTAAAATTTGACGAATCGTTTATGCAGAAACCTGATTTAATAATTATTGATGGAGGGAAAGGGCAACTAAATTCTGTTTACTTAATTTTAAAGCAGTATGGGTTTAATAACCAAATTCCTATTGTAGGACTTGCAAAAAGAGAGGAGGAAATTTTTAAAATGTCATCTCAGTTTAAAAGTTTAGAAAATCCAGAAGATGAACAGGCTTTAAGATTACAAGGAATTTCGAAATTTTCTAGAATTATGATTCCAAGAAAATCAGAGGCCTTATTTATTGTACAAAGAGTTAGAGACGAATCCCACAGATTTGGAATAACTTATCACAGAAAACTAAGAAGCAAAAAGATGGTTCTCGAAACAAAATGAGGAAATTAAAGACTGACAAGCCTACATTAACTTAAGGATATCGGGTCTGGGTAAAAGTAGTGGTCCACTTCCACGTAATTGTTTGGACGTACTTTTACCCAGAAGTTTTTACAGCTCTTTTTGCTTACAAAAAGAGCGAAAGAAAGAAAACTAACGCAAAGCAAGCAATGAGTAACCTTTAATTTATGAAATAAGATGGTAACGGCTTTGCCGTCTATTTATGAACTCTTACTTGTCCTCGTAACTGTTCTTGTTACAGTACTTCCAGCTCTTCCAACTCCATCTAAAATTCCTGCAAGGAACCTTTCAGTAAAGATATCTATAACTACAATAATAATTAATGCAATTATTGCAGAGATATTTAAAACTCCATTAAGTATCGGAACTCCTTGAATTATTCCTTGCGTCCAATCTGTTAAAGCTAGAATCGCTTTGATAAATCCTGGTGCATTTACTCTATCGTAGAAGTTGAACAAGTCTAGAAAAATTCTTATAAATAAAAGAATCTCTACGACCTTAAAAATACCATCCACAAAGTTCTGAATAATGTCTGTTGTATTATCATATAAAAATGATGTAATTATTTCTGACAAAGCAATTGCAACAAAAATATAAATTCCAATTGCTACAAGTGCATCTATATTTATTCCTGGTAATGTTCCTGCTGGGACATTTACTGCTCCTACAAAAGGCGCTATAAATAGATTACTGACTGCATATAAAGCTCCAATTAAAATATTCGAACCATTTCCTCCCAGCATTTGAACAAGAATTCTTATTACTAGTATTGCGGAAATAAACCCTGCGATGCCCAAGATTATCGCTCTTACTCTATATCTTAAATCTTCCATTTTATATTTTTAAAAACTATTACTTTGTATTGTAAATCTTAAATCAAAATTGTCTGTCAGTAAATCAAAAAATCCTTTGCTTACCCTTAGCAAATTATATATACTGAATTTGTATAAGTATATAAAAATGATAAAAAAGCTAGTATTAACTATATTCTTCTTATTTGTGGCTTTCGGAGCAGTGCTTCCGCATAGCTTGAATGCAGCGACTGACTCAGGAGTAGGTGGTCCAGTTTGTGGATCTGGTTCACCAGCTGGTGATGCAGTATTTTGTGTTATAGATAATAATACAAATGGTAAGTTAGGAAATGATCCTGAAGCTTCAGATTGGGGAGGAATTCTTGCTGTTTTAGGGAATTCTGCTATTTACTTCACTAATGGAACTCCATATGGAGCTTTAAGAAATGATATTTTTAAACAGACTGGAAAGTCTGCAGCTAGCCTTTCCCAAACAGAACTTACTGCATATTTCCAACAATCAGGTAATACAAATAGTGGAATCTCTGGATTACTTTCAAATCTAAATGCACAGTTATTAGATCAAAGACCTGCTAGTGGACTTGATTTTGTAAACGAGAAGGTATACGCAATTACAAATACGGGTAAAGTTTCTGCCTCAACTAATCCTGAGCCATCTACATATTACCCTGGAGCTGGTTCAGAACTTCTACGACCAATTCAGGCATTCTGGGGATGGTCTGTAAACTTAGTTTTTGGATTTCTTGTACTATTAATAATAGTTATTGCTCTTGCAATAATGTTTAGACAAAGATTAGGCGGAGCTGCAGAGGTCACTATTCAAAATGCTATTCCAAGTATTGCTTTAGCAATGATTCTAATTCCTTTAAGTTATGCAATTTCAGGTTTATTTATAGATACAATTACTATTGGTACAAATGTAGTACATGGATTTTTACTTGGCCCACAGTCGCCGGGTGCAGCAGTATATTCAAATAGGGATAATAAGGACTTAGTAAATTGTGATCTACAAAATACAGATGCTGGTTCTGCTA
Source organism: Candidatus Dojkabacteria bacterium (assembly GCA_047445235.1). GTDB lineage: Bacteria > Patescibacteriota > Dojkabacteria > J137 > J137 > JBDSRX01. The sequence goes on from JBLGEO010000015.1 coordinate 12,243, forward strand.
CAAACTGCGATAGAGGACTATATGCAGATGATCCAACAATTGATGTATGGAGAGCAAGGGCAAGAATAGATATTAGGGATGCTGGTACTACTCTAGGACAGAGTGTCAATAATTCGCTCGCTGGAGTTCCAAGTGCACAAGCTATATTCAACCTAATCGGTTCGATACTAAGTATTATATCTTCGAAGAATGGTCAATTTAGCCAATACGCATGGTTTGGAAATATTGTAAATCTTATAATAGGAGTTCTAACTATCTGGATTGCATTAAAGATTTTCTGGAAGCTACTAAATAAGTACTTTACGTTAATAATAATGCCAGCGTTCTCACCATTTATTTTTGCAACTGCTGCACTACCTGGTAATGGAACAAAGTCTATTGTTAGTTATTTAAAGACAATGGGTTCTGCTGCGTTATTTTATATAGTTACATATGCAATGTTTATTCTGACAATGATATTTACTGACCCTACTTTCCAAGCATCCTTACCAGACTTTAGAACTAGCGGGTATATTCCTCCTTTGCTTGGAATACAAGCAATCCTAAAAGATTTAACAACAACTGCAAGTTCATTCCCATTAACACAACTTTTAATGACATTAGTTGGTTTAGGAATATATTTCTCTATACCAAAAACTTTAGAAGGTATTGATGAAGCGTTGGGAACAAAGTTTATTCTTCCACAATTACTAAAGACACCATTTGAGAGTATGCAAGAGAGCTTTAAGATTGCTACGAGAGCATTCCCAGCTGCAGCTGCAAGAACTGCTCAGATTACAGCTGGTGGGGCAAGAGGAATTGCTGGAACGGCAACTAATGCTGGGTTTAATTTAAGAAGGGCTAGAGATAGAGCATTTGGAATTGCTGATAGTGATCCAAGATCTGTTGTAGCACAAAGGAAAAATGCGAATATACAAAGAAGACAAAAGTTGTTAGCAGATCTAGATGCAGCTGAAGGTAAACCAGTTGAAAGAGCAAGAATTCAGGGAGAGTTAGCAAGATTAAATATTTCTGAAGGACTACAAGGAAAAGAATTTAGCACACAGTCTGAAGAAGGAAAAGAAAGAAGCATCAAAGCCTCATTTAAATGGAAGGGTACTGAAAAGTTCTTAATTTTAAAAGATAGTGAAATTAAAAGTATTGTTGCACAATCTAAAAAAGGTGCATGGGATTCTGAGGCTTTAGGTGAATTAACTATAGAAGCAGAAAATTTTACTTTCCCTGCTAAAATTAATCCAACAGACATAAAGATAGGTACTGTTGAAGCAGCAAATAAAATTCCCGGATTTGAACTTCTGGGTACAAAAGAAGTATTTAATACAGAAATAAAGGGCCTTACATTATCTGCAACTAGTCCCGCTTCACCTTCAGGTGCATCAGGAGCTGGGTTTGGTGTAGGACTTTATTCTCCATTTTTTGGAGGAAGTATGAGGACTGACCCAAAGAGTGCTATGGCAAACCCAGCTTTACCACCAAATAGTATGTTTAGTTTATATGTATCGGACGATGCCTCATACAATACTGAAAATGGTAAATTGTTGAAACTAAAGATGAAGTTGCATGTTGATAATACAAATGCCTTCTTTGAGGGAACAGTTCCAGTTCTTGCAATTGGTTTTGATATTGTCTCTCAAAAGAGAGCAATTAAGATTGGTGCATATTCATCAAATCCTACTCAAGTATTAATTCAAAGAGTTAGAGACTAGTACTTGGCAATATTTTCTTCTATGAGTATAATTATGCAGGTTAAACAAATTAAATGAATACTCCTCCACCAGCACCGACATCAGCACCGACTCAACCTAAGCCGTTTGAGTTTAAACCTATAACTCCAGAACAAGCAAATCAAAAAGCTCACAAACTTTTGAGAAATATATATACTGGTACAACTGCTGTTGCAGCTGCTGGATTATTAGTTGGTGGCTTCCCTATTACAGCTGGAGCAGTTGCAGGAGGATATGCAGGATATCAAATAGGTAGAAGAGTTTTACCAACTATAGGTAGTACAATACTAGATATTGGAGATCCCGAAGGTAAATCTGGTGCTTCTAAACTAGTACAGTGGTTAATAAAAAGAGGTGAGGCAGACATGCCTCCTGCATGGAAAACTATACTTACTGGTGCTGATTTCCTTGTAAAAGGCCTAACATTCCCTGCACAAATAGTTGCAGCTGCAATTTCAGTTACAGAGCTAGCACTCCAGCTTATGGGTAAAGCAGCATTAGAGAAATTCTATAATAAACCAAAAGCAGAACAGGCAAAAATAATGCAGGAAATGTTTGAAAAAAATGCAAAACAGTTAGAGGTAGAAAGACAACATCAGGAGTTTATGAAAAACGGTACAGCAGGGATAGATTTGTTGAATAACCAGCAACAGCTGATTGAGTCTGGTTTTGATACAGGTGCAGACCCTATAAAAGATAGGGAGCTTAAAGTTAATCTTTTTAGTTTACTGGGAATCGACCCTAGAAAAGATGATGATTTAAGTGTTGAATCTTTAGAGGCAAAAGCAAAACAAAGGGAGGAATATAATAAGATTTACAAATTAGTACCTAAAGGAATAGCTCCAGATGAGGCGACTAGAAAACTTAATGAAATATACGTTTACTTATCTAAAGGAGAAGAAGCAGGGTTAAGTACTGCAGAAGTTGATACAATAAAAAAGGCTTTGGGTGATGCAAATTTTGACCGAAATAGTCTAGAAGCAAGAGTATTTTTAGAAGAACTTGAAGAAGTTATTGAAAAATTGGGCTATCCAAATGCTAGTTTAGATCCAATAGTCCAAGAGATGGAAGATGCAATAGGATTAGCAAAAAGAATAAATAATCAGGTTGTAGCTGCAATACCCGCAAATGCAACAAACCCTGCAGGAACACCTGCGAACTTAGACAAAAGAAACGAAATAATGGAGCACTATCGAGAAAATTGGTTAGCAGGAGCAGCTTATGGAATGGTTGGTACACATTATAGAATGTCGAGTAATGAGCATCTTCCAGAAGAAGCAAAGAAAGTCTTTATCGATTTAGGATTCGGACCACAAAACCCATTAGCATTATTAAACTTTGCAACCATACCCGAACAGTCTGCTGTAACTTCAGAGAAAACAAGATTGCAGAGTATTGGAACAAACGTAGTGCCATTAATAAACGAATCTAATATCGAAAAGAAAATAAGAACACTTAGACAGTTAAAACTAGAAGCAGTAATAGATAGGGATTTATTTATTTTATCCAGCTTAAATCCAGTTGAAGCGGTCTTACTAAATAAGGCATCTTACTTATCTTTGGCACTAGATACTTATACTGGTGGTGGACCACTTACATTACCACCTCAAGTTATTGTTCCTCCAATAACAGATACTACTGTAATAAAACTATTAAAAGAACTCTTTAGTAGATCTTTTAATAACCCCCCTGAATTGTTCTTCAGCGATATAGACGAGGTACGTGATCAAATAATACAAACTGGAGGCGCCTACCCTGAGCTATTAGGACTTTTAAACGAACTATATGATTTTAGTGATCGAAACCTCGGGCTTGCAGATGCATTGTTTGGTGATGGGACTCCAGATAGTAATAATGCCTCTGTGCTTAACGTTATAAAATCCATGAATGATTCTGCTGCAGGTCCAAAAGAGATAGATTTCTTCATTCTATTTGAAGGACTTGGAGGGGACTTTAACCTTCTTAAAACAGACAGGAAAGAGCAAATTCCACTAAATATTATCTCTGTTTTTGATAGAAAGATAAGAGCTGTTGGAGACCTTGAAACATTACTAGGCAATCCCGGAAAGACACAGAAGCTTCAAAAAGCTCATTTAGATTATTTAAAAAGTATATATAGTGGAGATGCCGTTGTGGAAAGCAATTTAAGAAAAGGTAATGGTAGAGATCACGCTCTGCACCTAACAGAGATGCGAGAACTTCTCGATGCAATTGAGAATGACAGAACTAATCCTCCGTTAGACTTTAACTATAAAGCTCTTAAATCTTTTATTCAACAGAAAGGAAAAGATATCAAAGGTAGTGAGCTTATTGCACCAAACAACAGGGACACGGATGCGCTAAAGCCAGAGAATTTTAAACAAGATGCAGGATCTTTAATAACAAATCTTACAAACCTTTACGAAGTACTTACTGAAAGATCTAATTTACTAGATATTGATAGTGCAAATCTAACCGAAGACGAACAACAGGAATACTTCTTATTAAAGAAACTCTTAAGTATTTTAGAACTGTTAGGAGCTAAGCAAAAAGGAGATAAATTCGAATTCAATGAAAAACTGTTAATGATGTATTTGAATGGTTATAACTTATCATTTACTGGAAGTACAGGTGCAGATTTATCTAAGACTATTAGACCAGCTGGATCTCCAGTAGGTTTACAGTTAGGAAAGAAAGTAACTATGCCT
>JBLGEO010000016.1:0-2733 GCA_047445235.1 Candidatus Dojkabacteria bacterium
TACTTATTCTTGTAATCGCCACTATAAGTCTAGGTGCACTTTCTGGGGTTCTTTTTTTCAATCAACAGAGTCTAAACACTAAGATTGATGGCTTGAACCAACAGCTTGCTGACTCTAAGGCAACACAAGACACTCTACAAAAATTGTTAGATTCAAAAACATCTACAAGCACAACGCCATCAACCACACCAACGACAGTAACACCAGCAGTTGCAACGAAAGTCTATACTAGCGATGTATATGGATTCAAAATTACATTGCCAGATGGAATGATAGAACACGATTTTGCATACGGAGTAAGCTTTACAAATGATTCACTTAATGTAAGTTTCTTTACTGATTATCCTAATTTCTGCCCAGTTAGTGGTGGTGGATCTGCAGCAGTCTCAGGAACTTACTCTCCATTATCAGTTGGAGTTCAAGCTCAAACAACATTGCTTACACCAGTAAGTAATGGTCAAGTACAGACTTTAATCTATACCTTGAATGGAGTTGATAATTATTTCTGTGGTGGATTTATGCCAGCTAATTACAACTCAACAGCAATTAAATTTATTGGAGTTATAAATCCCAAATTTGATCCAGTTGTAAGTGCAAATCCATTGAACTTTGATACAGGTATTAAACCATACCTAGAAACATATACAAATTTATAATTGAGGTTAATGTATAAGAGAGAAGGCTAGCAATAGCCTTCTTTTTTTCTTCAAGACTTTACCACCGTTCTTCATCGTGTTGCAGTTATATATCACTAAGAGTTACTTGCTCAGTGGATTGGCAGTCACACTGTTACAGGTTGCGAGTTACGGGTTACAAGTTGAATAGCCAGTTGAGATCCAACACAAAACTCGTAACTCGTAACCTGTAACTTTTTTTAAATTTTCTTCTATTTTCATACTCATTTTTCTGAGTAAAAGTAGTGCATTTATATTTTAAAAGTGTTATTATTACTAGCATTTTGCTAATAAACAGATTCAAAAAGAATTTGTTTGCAATATGTGTCGTTATAATTTATAATCGACATTTAGTCTGAAGGAAATACTAATTTTATATATTACATAATATATATGGCTGAGTTTAAAAGAACAAAACCACATGTAAATGTTGGTACTCTAGGACACATTGACCACGGAAAAACTACATTAACAGCAGCTTTAGTTGCATATTCACAAAGAAAGGGATGGCAGAACTCTGGAAAGAGCTACGCAGACATTGCTAAGGGAGGAATCGCAAGAGCAGGATCAAATAAGATTGTTACTGTTGCATCTTCACATGTTGAATACGAATCAGAAGCAAGACATTACGCTCATATCGACTGTCCAGGTCACAAAGACTATATTAAGAATATGATTACTGGTGCAGCTCAGATGGACGGATCTATCTTAGTAGTTTCTGCTGCAGACGGACCAATGCCACAAACAAAAGAGCATTTATTATTAGCAAAACAAGTTGGAGTAAAACATATTGTCGTATTCATCAATAGATTTGATGACAATATGGATGCTGATTTATTAGAGTTAATTAAAGAAGAAGTTAAAGACTTATTAAAGAAATATGGTTACGAAGCAGACAAAGTTCCTTTTGTAGTAGGAAGTGCTTTATACGGAACAACTGGAGAAAAGGATGGTGATCAAACTATGGCTGAACTATTAAAAGCTATGGACGAAACAATCCCAATGCCAGAAAGAGAAGTTGATAAGCCATTCTTGATGCCAGTTGAAGATGTATTCTCAATTGAAGGAAGAGGAACAGTAGCAACAGGAAGAATTGAAAGAGGAACAGTTAAAGTTAACGACATTGTAGAACAAATCGGTTTAATGGATAACGCTAAAGACGTTACAGTTACTGGAGTTGAAATGTTTAAAAAACAATTAACTCAAGGTCAAGCTGGAGACAATGTTGGAATTTTGATTAGAGGTATTAAGAGAGAAGATATTGAAAGAGGTCAAGTATTAGCAGCTAAAGGTTCTATCAAGCCACATACTCATTTCAAAGCTCAGGTTTACATCTTATCTAAGGATGAGGGTGGAAGACATACTGGATTTGGAACTGGATATAGACCACAATTCTATATCAAGACAGCAGACGTAACTGGAGAAGTTATCCTTCCAGAAGGAACACAGTTAATTATGCCAGGAGATGATGTTGGAGTTGAAGTTAAGCTCGTAACAAAGGTAGCTTTGGAGAAGGGAGTAACATTCGCAATCAGAGAAGGTGGAAGAACAGTTGGAGCCGGAGTTATTACAGAAATTGTCGCATAAGCTAGATTTTACAAAGGGTCCTAAGGACAAACACTTAGGACCTTTTTTAACCACGATATTTAACAATTAATGTATGCAAAAAATAAGAGTAAAAATAAAAGGATTTGACTTCAGAGTCGTTGATAAAGCAACCTCAGATGTTTGCAAAGCTGTAATTGATACAGGAGCAAAAATTAGAGGACCAATTCCACTACCAACCAGAAAATGGTCTGTAGCTGTACACAAGGGTCCACATATTGATGCTAAGCATAAAGAGCACTTTAGGCTTTTCGAACACTTGAGATTATTAGACGTAGTCGATTTTAATGCAAAAACTATTGAAGCCTTGACTCACATGCAATTACCAGCTGGAGTAGATGTTCAAATTAAGAATTAAATAATGAAAGCAATATTAGGAAAAAAAATAGGAATGACTCAAGTCTACAACGACAAGGGTGAAGCAATTCCTGCTACAGTATTAGATGTTTCTAAT
>JBLGEO010000017.1:0-3686 GCA_047445235.1 Candidatus Dojkabacteria bacterium
ATTTCCATTAGATTTATCTTTGTTATAAGACAATTTTTCATCCAAATCTAAAGTGTGGTAAGGGACAGAAAGATGATGATTCCAAATTATATTTTTTCCTTTAAAGTTTAAACTTGCCATTATTTATTAGTTAAAAATTTATAAGTAAGACGCCAAGTTAGATATATTTTGTGAGTATTATTACACAATTATAGTGCATTTTAGTACTAAAATCGTATATTCCTAAGTATATTCTTAATATAGGATAATTCTGCTAAACTCTCCCAATGTTAAATCAACTCCTACAAATTCGAGAAGAAATTCTCTATAACCGTTTCTCCACAATGGGACGTCCATTTTTAGAATACTTTCAAATGTCTATAATTCCTCCTTGGCCAGATTACGACGAAGATGAAGTTATTACATTCGAAGTAACATCCGCTGCAGTTGTAGTCGTATTTAATTTCGAAGGAGAGCAGTGGATACTCCTAACTCAACAAGCAGATAGAGATGGTAACCCATGGGAGCTTCCTTCTGGAAAAGTAGATAGGGAATTAGATAAATCTCCTGAAGATACTGCGAGAAGAGAACTTATTGAAGAAACTGGTTTTGATGTAGATAAGCTAACACCATTAACATACGGATGGAGAGTGGGTGACAAAAAAGGTGGACTACAATACTTTTCAGTTGTAAACGCTGGGAGTTTAAATATTGCTAGTAGAGAAGAGGAAAGAATTTACTTAGCAATTCCTGATGAGGTAGACAAAAACGAAATCTCTGGATTATGTTTGGAGAAATTGAACCTAAAGGGCACTAGCTTATTGCACTCTTCCGGTCACCCTTGGGCATACAAAAGAACCTTCGGGGCTTTGGAACAGAAGCTGGCTATGGAGAGTTGACCTCAACTACACTTAATACTTAAAAACCAAGAATAAACTTATATAAGCTAGGACTAAGGATTATTTCTTTTGGTAAGTCTTCATTAGTAATCTTTTTTACAAAACTTCTTAACCCACCTTTGGATGTTCCTACTCTCATCCAAAATTTTTCTTCATCTATATCCTCATCTGTTATATATTTCTTAAGAGTGTCCCAGCTTGCAGTTAGAAAATACACTTCACGTCTCGTATTATCTTCATCTTTAGAAGTTAGTCTTGAAACTGTATACCCTTTACTTAAAGAATCTGCTAAAGTTTGATCCTCTTTATCTTCTTTATTAAAAGACATATAAGCACCTTTTTCCCAAACAGACCAGATTACTGTTGCAAATTCATCTGGAGCTCTACTTGGTTTAACTTTCCTTTGCATTTCCATAACTTTCACATAATCACCCGAATCAGTATTAATTACTCCTATAGGGAAGGTAATTCCCTTATCCGTCATTATAATTAATGGATCTAACAATTGATGTCCACTCCATCTTGCCTGGTCAATTAAAAAGAGATCCCCAAATCTGCCTTCAGGAGAATTTTCAACGAACTGGCCAGAGGGTAAAATATGACTTGCATTTTCAGAACCCGCTCCAACAGGATGCGAGTGTAAAGTTACAGGAACAATAGATGAATCCCTTGGTGCATCTTCAAGTGCGTCTTGAATATTAACAAGGTAAACAGCACCGCCATCACTCAGCTCCACAACATCTAAACCGCTATATGTAAGAGTCTTCCAACTTGAATCTTCATCTTCAATTACTCTAAATAGTGTCGTTCCAAATTCTCTATTTTCATCATTTCCTCTTTCGACAAGTTCCTCCATCTCAGCAAACGTAGGGACGCCATCTCTAAGAATATCGACAACTTCAAGTTTATTTATTTGTGGAAGTGTGTCTTGTGCAGTACTCAATTTAATTTTAGTAATTGATAATTAGATAAATAATACTAGAAATCGGTTTAGATTTGTATTTATAGTTATTAATTTAATTCCGACTAAAACACTTCACTAAAAGAACCTTTGTTGCACTCCAACAAAAGTTAGAAGCATAGTCACCGAAAAAAGTTTCTAGAAGTGATATTATAAAACTATACGTTTAGTATAAACTTCCAACACACAACAAATGACTGACGAACCAGGACGCATAACTGTACCAGACCTCACCTTAAACTACGATGCTTTGATGCATGCTGCTAGCAATGGAGAATATTCAGATAGTTTAGGTTTCCATAAAAATTTAATAAATCTTCTTACTTTACTAAGCGGAATAATTAAACAGAAGGCAGACAATCCAGACACTGTGTTTCAACAAGTAGGTTTAGTTCAAGAATGTATAAACCTAATAAGAATCTATGATAAAGCGATTACATCATATCGAAATACCCCACTTAAGGCATTAATGATTCACGACTTAAAAGGTGCTATGGGGAATACATTAATGGCCTTATCATTTGCAACAAACCTAAAACATGAGGATACTGAGTTTATTGCGCAGTCATTAGAAAGTTTGGCTGCTTTTATTAACTTAATAATGATAGTCATTTTTCCATTAGATGAAGTGTCGGATGAGTATTTGATTGAACTACTTCAAAATACTTTCAATGGGAGAATAAATTTAGAAGTAAACTTCAATTCTAATTTTCTATATACATTTAAAGAGCTTATATGGCCTATTCACACCATCTTATTAAATGCTAAAGAGAAAGGAGCTCAAAATGTTTCACTCTCTTTAAGAGAATCTGAAGATCAAGTAATTGTAGAGATTAGTGATGATATAAAAGAATATAATGGAGTGACAGGAGATGCACTTATTAATGATATTAATACCAGTATAAATGCTCCTCCAAGAAAGATTTTTGGAGAAGAACTTTTAACTTGGGAAATAACAGATGCTATTGCATTACCTATAGCTCAACTTCTGGCTAGAGAAGGAGAACCCTTAGAACTTATTTTTAATATTATTGTGCCACTAATCTCTAAAAGCTCTAGACTGATAGTTGCAGATTTAAAAAACTTTCTACCAGGTAACTTTTCACAAGCAATTTTAAATAGAAAAGTAGGAGATACAGACCAACTATCAGGACAAAAAGGTTTAAATATTTCAAAAATATTTTTAGAAATGTTTAGAGGTACTATTGTTTGTGTTTCTTACGATGGTTCCAGGCCATTAAAATCTTTTAATCCTAACGGTTATGTTAAGACAATAAGAGTAACTATCCCTAGTCAAATAAGAAATGTGGCTAATTGACTCCAATTTCTAGTAGCATTATAATCCCTGCATATAAATTATATATCAATAATATATGCCACTTTCTCTTGCCAGTTCTGTAGCACCCCAATTCGATATAATTACAACCGTAGATTACGCACAAGAATACGGATTTAAGAGTGTTCAGCTTTTTATTGGTGAGCCAATATTAGACCAAGATATAGAGCATCTTGTTTTACAAATCCACGACAAATGCATGGAAAGCGTTGTGTTTCACTTACCAGATCTTCATAAACTAACACCAGAGATTACAGAAACAATTGAAAAGATTCTTAACTTGCTTCCTTCAAACCTAGCTAGAGTTGGATTAATTCATTACAGCGACGAAGTTCCTTTTGTGGTACCAGGATTAACCCCTGGCAAAGGAGACGCTACGCACCCATTTCTTTCACAGCATCTACCTAAATTTAAAAACATGGTGGTAGGCTTAGAGAATTCTAAAATCAGAGAGTTTGATCCTAGACATGTAATGAGAGCTTTCAGATTAGCTAGAGAAAATAATGTTCCA
>JBLGEO010000018.1:0-6476 GCA_047445235.1 Candidatus Dojkabacteria bacterium
AAAAACCTTATAGTGGTCGGTATGGGGACGAAATTTAGTCTTTTGGCGGTGAAAAGTCCATATTTACGAAGTCTACACAACTTTCGAAGTTACTCCAGACCATATAGAGATTTTAAACGACTCTGGAATTAAGCATGAACTTACTTTGTATACATGCACACCAATCTACACATCTGATAGAAGATTGGTAGTTAAAGCTAAATTAATTGGTTGAAGTGCTAAAATTACTTTAATAGTTATTTAAATCTCAAAATGAATCCAGATAGAACTTATGTAATATGCCATATGATGATTACTCTAGATGGGAAAATTACTTACGGATTAGTACAAGGAAAAGATCCAGGATTTTCTGTTTTTAGCAGTTACATGGATTTATATAATGCTACTCAAGATAAATTAATGGCCAACGCCTGGATGTGTGGGAGAGTTACCATGCAAGAATTTACAAAAGAGAGTGGCACATCGTTAGAAGAATACAAAGATAAAGTTGAAGACAGTAACGAAGACTATATATTCAAAAACGAACTAAATAGCTATGCAGTTGGTATCGATACTAAAGGGACATTAAGGTGGGAAAACAACTTCCTTGACCTAGGAGACGTTGGTAAATTTAATCTAATAATGATTGTCACAAAGCAAACACCCAAAGAATTCTTAGCATACTTAAAGAGTAAGAATGTCTCTTATATATTTGCAGGAGAAAGTGAAGTTAACTTCAAAGAGGTATTTACTAAATTAAAAACTAAATTTGAAATTGAAAAGATATGCTTAGAAGGTGGAGGAAGTATTAATGGATCTGTTATAGACGAAGAATTAATAGATGAAATTAGTCTACTAGTACTACCAAAAGTAATAAACAATATAGTAGCACCAGCCTTATTTTATAAAGAATTAGCCGCTCCAAAACTTCATGAGTTTAAACTAGATTCTGTTGAGAAGTTGGATAGAGATGTTGTTTGGATGAGGTATTCCAAGTAACTTCCAATCTTGCTAAAATCTCCGCATGCAAGATAACTCAGACATACCAGACGATGGTATTAAAACAGAAGGATTTGATGGGGAAAAAGAAGAGATTCTTCGTATTGCCGATATTATAAGTGAATATTGCGAAGAGAAAGAAGCGGATGCTTTTATTGGTTGGGCAATGAGTGGCTATGACGATCGTTATTTTGATAATCCAATGTTAGATATGGATCCCTCTGGCCTAATTGAGACTTTCATTGCTTATCCACAATTAAAATATATATTAGATAGGCTCGTAGAGCTTTGTGATAGAAGAACCAATCAAAATAGGAAAACGATGAACTATGTTAGGTGGCGTGGTGGAAATATTTGGATGAACTTCTGGACTGAAATGGTTCAAACAGATATGTTTGTAATTCCTTCACTAAGATTTACTGCAGTTCTAGATCTATTTATAGATGAACAGAAACCAATTATTGAAAAGTGGTTTAGGGAAAACTTTGACTTGAGAGTACTTCGACCGATTGTTTCCGACCCACTTCTAAAAAAGAATTTGAGTAAAGCTTTTAATATGCTTGGTTTAGATGGTTGGCATCCTATATATGGTTTGCTTGCTTCCTTGGATAAAGATTTAAATAGAATGGGACATAGAATAGACGAATATAAAGGTGGTAATGAAGAAGAAAGGAAAAAAAGACGAAGGCAAGTTTTTAGAAGATTACACAAAGGTTTAGTTAAAATTGATGACCTCGAAAGTTAGCCTTCCATTAACGCTGCTAATTCTTGCTCTGCTTTTGCAATTGATGGTTCCATTAGAGTATCGATTTGATTTTTATCTATCTCTAGTAATGAGGCCAAACAAAATTTATCCATTGGAAGGTTTGGAACTATACCAAGATAAAACGCATTTGAAAACATAGCAGTATGTCTTGCATGTAATCGATGAGAAATTTCCTGTTTTTTAAAACTATCATCATCACTAAGTGCAAACATCGCTGCCATACGATTTGCGAGAGCCTGTGCAATTTCAAATCTATGTTGATAGTTCACATAACCATCTCTTCTTGCTCGTGCTTCTACAATACCTTCCTCAAGTTCAACAAGCTGTTCATCTGTAAGTTTGCAAATTACACAATAAATGATCTGAAAGTATTGCATATTTGCACTACCTTCAGATATAAAGAAACCATTGAAATCTGTTAATCTTTGTACATATGGAATAGCTTTATATCTTTTAATAAATTGGTTTTCTCCAATAAATCTTTCACAAATTTTATAATACTCCTCGTTCTTTTCACCACTCAATATTCCAAGAATCCGTTCAATCTCAGTTTTTAATGCTTCTTGTGTCAGAGCGAGCATATCCATATTTACATTGATAAAAGATATTAGTACAAAATAATTCTTTATTTATTTAAATAACAAAAACTAATAAATTGAATTCCAAATGCTTCTATATCTCATTGTCTGTAGCTCATTTGAAAGTATTACAATCTTTTCTGCCCTTTTAGAATCCTCATCGTCCATTCCCTCAAAGTATAGATGCTTATATTTTTTTAGACCAAATTTCGATACTGTAAATTTAATGGGAAAATGCAAATCCCAATCTTCAAATAACATTTCTCTAACTTTAGAAAATGTTTCTGTATTTCTTTTAGATAAAATTTTTAAAGCTTTAAGCAGAAGTTTTAAATTCTTTTCTCCAACTTCTTCTGGTATGGACGGTAGAAAACATGCATTTAACGATGTAGGAGTTGGTGGAGTTATTTTTACAAAACCTTTTTTTGTTGAAGCTACATCTTCTAATGCCTTTAATGCTTGGTCAACATTTTCAAAATTGTAAAAATCGAAAGCGGTGTTATATTCTAGTTTTATTGGACCTAGGTCTTTATTTAACTGATCTTGAATTAGAGTGTTCAATTCTCTGCTAACTTCACGATCTGTGAAAATACCTGGATCTGTTGTAAGTACAATGTCAATATCAGTTCCGATACTTTTATCTGTTCCTAAAGCTCTTCTTAAAGCCTGCCCACTGTTTAATACTGATCCTCTTAAAACCATAGAAAGTCCCTTAATACCTTTATATTTAGGATTAGTTATAATATTTGTATAAACTGTTGTAAGAGACTTTAGAAGAATTGGGTCGATAGAATAGCCTTGGTTAATAACTGTATCAAGATCCTTTAAAACAGACTCAATTTGTTCGGAGTTACCCTTCAGTGATTTTAATATATGTACCCTTATCAAATCGTGTAGAAGTATTCTTCTTTGTTCGATTGGTTCGTAAATACCTTCTGTTGTAACAACTTCATCTTTATTCATTAAATAATCATAGCAAATATATAAATATTAATCATATTCTATAGTGGATATAAGAATATCATCCACCTATTCACAAAACACCTATTTATAAAGTATAATGTAAGTATGAATATGGAAATTATTGGATTACCAAAAGATAGAACACAAGATACGTTACAGTTTAAACAAGATGAACTTCTTCCCATAGAAGGAGTAGAAATGGATCCGAAAGAAGATTCTTTTACTGTTGAACTTAAACCTAATCAACCATTCACTGTTAGATATTCGAGTGGTAGAGAGTTTACGTTTGAATTAAGGAGTGGTGTTAAAAGTATGCCACTAGAGTTCCTTTCAAATTACCAGAATATTGGTAAAGCCATGCAAATGTTCAAAGCAGCTTTAGATCATTATAAAGAAGGTACTCTTACTAGAGATATGAAGGAAAATTTAAAGGAAAATGCGCTAAACATGTATGCTAGCCCTGAGCTTGTTGAACTTGGAAGAGGTAGCACAATATACATTACATTAAATTACAACGATAAAGAAGTGATTCTAGATTCAGATCCTGTACCTGGAGTTAATTTAAATACTAGTATCGCAAGGACAGAGGCAGTGAGAGTAGATGAGAACGGAATAATTACTTCTGTAGTAATTAGATGTACTAAAGACTTTAATGTTAGTATGAAGCACGATCCATCACTTATTGGTACTACCCCAGAGCTAACTGCTGCCGCAAGCTAACGACATTTCTCTATAACAGTGATATAATATTGTTTATACTTATTATATCGTTTGTATGGCAGACCCAACAAATCAAAGCGAACAAAATAACGCAATTACTCCTATCACACCTGAACAATTATTAATTAATAACTATCAAATTGTTATTAGTAAGTTGGTTATGACACTTGAGCTTAACCATGACGATGAAGTTGCAAGATTACTACAAAAAGAAACTGAGGCTAGGGCTTTAGCAGGAAATAACTGGGATTTAATTTCTGTTACACCAGAATTAGACGAAGCTTTAGAAAGGCTTTCTATTGAGATCTTGAACGATGTTTCTAACTATTTACAAAAAAATAGCTATTTGCTTGAAATAGGAGGAAACTTTGAAACTGAGCAGCAACAAAAAGACTACAATAGAGTAGTGAGTATTATAAATACATTTATGTTTAGAGGCTCTGTCTCATCTTCGACCACATCTCTTACTGATAATAGAAATAATGATATGCAAAATAATGCTATGTACTTAGAAGTAGTAAGACCATTTGCAGTTTCATCAATTAACTTAGACGCAAGTTCAAAAGAACTTAAAGAAAAAGTAACAAGAGAATTACCTGAAAATATAACACTAAAAACACTACTGGCACTTTCATTAGATAAAGATTTAAGTGACGATGAGTTTAAAGTAAAGTTTGTAAAACACTTTGAAGGAACTGATTTTAATGCAAGTGAAATTAATCTAATATTCTCAATCTTTACTAAATATTTATCAACGCTCGGTCATTATTCTTATATAAAAACTATCTTTATAGTTCAGGATTTAGTAGCAAATCTAATCAAACAAATGCTTGGAAACGAGGTAGCTTTTAGAAATATGGCATTATGGGGAGAATTTCCCAACGCTCCAGAGAATTAAGAACTAAAATTTAAAAGAGTCCGCCTAGGCGGACTCTTTTTTATATCCTATAGTGGCTTATAGATGGTATTTTTGGTATAATAATCACTTGATAAACAAATATTTCTATATGGCACAAGAAGAAGTCATTGTCAGGTTTGACGATGTAACATTTAAATACGACGATAAGAAAATAACGCTAGATCATGCGGATTTTTCTGTGCGTAAAAATGCCAAAATAACCATAATGGGACAAAACGGAGCAGGTAAGTCTACTATCTTTAAACTGATAATGGGCGAAATTAAACCTATCGATGGGCATATTAATATTAAAGATGATTCTAAAATTGGAATTGCACAACAAGTTATTCCTTCAAAATACTTAGAATCTACAATATTAGAGTACTTTGAAACTGCTTTTGAAGAAAAAAAATACGGAATTGAGAAAAATATTAAAGACGTTTTAAACACTGTTAATTTACAAGTTCCAAACGATAAAAAAGTTAAAGACTTATCAGGTGGTCAAAAAGCTAGATTGCTTTTAGCTTATGCATTAATTCAAGATCCAGACATTTTACTTCTTGATGAGCCTACAAATAATTTAGACCAAACTGGAATTGAACACTTAACAGGATTCTTAATGTACTATCCAAAAACAGTCATTGTAATTTCACACGATGCCGACTTCTTAAATATGTTTACTGATGGAGTTTTAAACCTAGATGTTTACACTCACAAAGTAGAGCAATTTGTTGGAAACTATTACGATGTTGTAGAACAAATAGAACAACAAAGAGAAAGAGAGAGGCTTGTTAATGCAAGAATTGAAAAAAGTGTTAAAGATAGATTTGAAAAAGTTAATAAACTTGGAGGAAAATCTGTAGCTATGAGAAAACTTGCCAACAAAGTAAGATCTGATATTGAAGATGACAGAGAAAATATTGTAGAAATTAGAAAAGAAGATAAAACAATTCCAGAATTTGAAATACCTGCACAGCATTTGATAACACCAGCTATCCATATTACATCTGTAAAATTCTTAAGAGATGGAGAGGTTACAGAAAAGAAAACAGACCTTAAACTTTTTAGAGGAGACAGAATGATTATTAAAGGTCCAAATGGAATTGGAAAGAGTACTTTAATAAAATCACTTTTGAATGGAGAAGGTAGTGAATTTGGAGAAGGAGTTAGAGTAGGTTATTATAGTCAAGATTTCTCCGAACTAAATATGAACGAAACAGCCTTCGAATCTTTAAAGAATGTAATGTTCGAAATGGAAATTCCTAGAATTTATTCTACTGCTGGAAGATTTATGCTTACTGGAGAATTATTAAATACAAAGATTAGTTCTTTAAGCGAAGGTCAAAAAGGATTGCTTTGCTATGCAAGGTTTATGCTTCAAGAGCCTGGGTTACTAATAATGGATGAGCCTACAAACCACATTAACTTTAGACACATACCAGTAATAGCAAAAGCTTTAGACGATTTTAAAGGAGCTTTAATTCTTGTGTCCCACTTACCAGACTTCGTTTCACAAATTCATATTAGAGAAGAATTGGATTTAACAAGACTGTAATCCAAGCAGTAGAGTAGT
>JBLGEO010000019.1:0-45334 GCA_047445235.1 Candidatus Dojkabacteria bacterium
TGAATTATTCATGGTCAAAAGCCAAGAAACAGATGATGTCTTCGTAATGAAACCAATGAACTGTCCACACCATATCCAAATTTACGCTTCTCAGAAAAGAAGCTATAGAGACTTGCCAGTAAGATATTTTGAAACAACAACAAACTACAGAGACGAAAAAGCAGGAGAAATGCTTGGTCTATCTAGAGTTCGAGCGTTAACTCAAGACGATGCTCATATTTTCTGCAGAATGGATCAAATAGAGGAAGAGTTTACAATTATTATGAATATGATAAAAACTCTTTATGCAGCATTAGGTCTAACTTTCAAAGCAAGACTTTCTTACAGAGATCCAGCACATCCAGAAAAATACCATGGAGATGATGCATCCTGGGAGGAAGCACAAAAAATTATTGAAGATATTGCAAAGAAGTTAGATATTGATTACTTTATTGCTCCTGGAGAAGCTGCATTCTACGGACCAAAGATTGATATTATGGTTAGAGATTCATTAGGAAGGGAATGGCAATGTGCAACAGAGCAACTAGATTTTGTTCAACCAAAAAGATTCGGTCTAGTTTATACAGATAAGGATGGTCAAGAAAAAATGCCTGTGATGATACACAAAGCACTTCTAGGAACAGTTGAGAGATTTATGTCTGTTTATATAGAGCATACTGCAGGTAATTTCCCAGTATGGCTTTGCTATAACCAAGTTGCATTAATCCCAATTTCTAACGAAAAACATTTAGAATATATGGATAAAATGGCAGCAGAGCTAAAAAAGAAAGGAATTAGAGTAAAAGTTATGGATGAGAACGAGACAATGGGAAATAAAATTAGAAAAGCTCAAGGAGAAAAAATTCCTTATATGATTGTTGCAGGAGATAAAGAAATTGAAAATGGAACTGTGAATGTTAGATTAAGAGGTGGTGAAAATGTTGGTGAAATGACTCTGGAAGCGTTTGCAGAGAGAGTGAAAGATAAATTGGATAATAAGAGTATGGATTTGTGATAAAAAAGACCTGTCCCGCTTCGGCGGGATTTTAAGCTGCGGTATCCACTGTAGCCTCATTAATAAGCGTTTCTGCTGCTTTATATATTTCAAATACTGTATATCTATTCCTATCATCCTCATCCATCTCACTTCTTAGTTTCAGTGCCAATCTGAAATAATCTATTGGATCTAATCTATTTAATGGTATTGGCAAGTCTCGACTTATCAATATCATCCTTAGCTCAAATGCTCTATTTTTAACTTCAGATAGATTTTCAGTTTTAGATTTACTGCCGAAGATCTCTCTTAGTTGATATTCTGAAATTATCTCAGAGTTCATGGCATCCATTAACTTATAGCCATTGCGTTTGGCAAGTCTTAACTCTTCATCTGTTAGTAGTTCTATAGGAAATTTATATTTTTTTATAAAACTTTCAATGGCTAGTTCTTCAACACTAGGATCTGATTTTAAGTTCTCAATGAGAGGTTTCACTTAAGTTATGTAATATTTATAGCTGAATTTTACCTAAAACAATAACCTTTGTCATTTTCTTCATTATTTAGTATATTTATTACATCGAAAAGGTAATAAGCCTTGCATTTATTGGCATTTTGTTTTATCATTACAAGCTTGATTTTTAAGAAATAAATATGGCTAAGTTCGCGATAATTCAAATAGATGGTGCACAATATAACGTAGAAGAAGGAAAGACTTACGAAGTTCCTAAGTTCATTGCAGAAGCTGGAAAACCTTATAAGGTAACAGATGTGTTAGCGATGGGAGAAGGAAAAACTTTTGAGTTTGGAAAACCAATGCTAAAAGCTGAGGTAACTTTGGATGTTTTAGAGCAAAAGAACGGAGAAAAAGTAATTTCTCAAATTTTCAAAGCAAAATCAAGATATAGAAGAAAGAGAGGTTTTAGAAAAGAAGTAACTAAATTTGTAGTAAAAAGCATTAAATAATTTATAACTTAAATTTTAAAAGATGGCACACTCGGCGTCCGTTGGATCAGTAAAACGAACAGTAAATGTAATAGGAAAAAGACTTGGACTAAAGAAATTTGGTGGAGAGCACGTAAAGCCAGGCGATATTATCTTAAGACAGAGAGGTTCTCAGTTTTATCCAGGAAAAAACGTAGCTGAAGGAAGAGATTTTACAATCTTTGCTATAACTGAAGGATTTGTTTCTTTTAGAAGAATGAGTGGGTACAAAAGAACTAAGAAATACGTTGATGTTGTTTCTTCAGTTGTTGAAGTAAAGGAAGTTTTAAAAACTCCAGCCGCTTCAAAGGCAAAAGTAGCTGCTAAGAAACCTGCAACAAAGAAAATTACTGCAAAGAAATCAGAGTAACTAAAATCAAAGAAAATTTTTAAAAGACCCGAAAGGGTCTTTTTTGTTCCAGATGTCAGTGACTAATGGTAAAAATTTTATACTATCATATCTATTACTCTATGTAGGTATCCTTAATTTGTAATCTTATAATAATTATTATGATACGTAAAGATATTCCAATAAAACACTAACTACTATAGATATTTCGTTGTCTAATAAATTTTGACAGTAATAACTTCCATATTTCTGACATCTTATGATATCTATTTGATATTTTAATCGTAGAAAACTTTTATACTCAAAATTTGTACATTAATAGTTAAAAGTACTTCTAAGTAAGCAGATTTTTAATAAATAATGATAGTTAACCTATATCGAAGTTTAATTGACTAGCAATAGTTTCGAGCTCTGATGCCAGAAAATAGTTTTTAAATATTCTTTATGCCTAATCTAGGTTGTAAGGAACTTGAGTATAACTTTGAATTGCCAATGGTGAATATCAACGTTTTGACTTCTCCACACTCAAACTATAATATCAAAGTGACATTGTAGCGGTAACAACTTATCTTATTTATTAGTAAAGATGTATGAATTATTTACAAGATACAATCCCGGATCCACTTTTAGCAACTACACAAAGATTAGAAAAGGTTGCAAATAGCATTCCAATGAAGCAAAAAAATTTGTACGAACCAGATGCAACTGCTTTAGACAGAAATTTAAGACTAGCTATAGCCAAAGCTGCTGAGAATGGAATAATTACACATATAGATGAAGAGTTTTACTTAAATAGACTTAGAATGGTTACTTGCAAGAGAGAATTAAAGGAACTTGTAGGCGAGTTCACTGGTATTACTAATATTGATGAAATGAGTACTGGGATGTTAGTTCGTGCATTGGATGGTGTTGAAATGTAAATTCATAATAACTTCAAAAAAGGGCTCTGCGAAAGCAGAGCTTCCTTATTCAAATCTCATCACAGTAATGATAGACTGGTTGAATGAATGTACTAGAAAGAATCAAAAGTATTTCAACATATAAGCAGAGCTCGTTACTTCGTGATAATCAGCACTTTATTATTGCATCAGTACTTATAATAATTTCTCTACTAATTTTCTTCCCTAGTTTCTATACTACAACTGACGAGCACGATTACATTGAAAATTCATATCTAATTGGACAAGGAAGACTAGTTAAAGAGGATAAGCAGTGTTTTGATGGTGCAAGCTGTGGATACTTCAATGGAAGCGGCTATATTTCTAAATACAACCCGGGATTATCATTAATACTATTGCCCTTTGTTGCAATAGATTGGAGAATATCATTTTTTATTTCAGTTGTAGTATTTATACTTGCACTTTATATTTTTAAAAGACTTCTAGAAAAAAGGTCAGTTAGAGCAGAATTTATATATCTTTTTGCTTTTTTCCCGGTATTTGTTTACTACTCCAGAAAAGTAATGACAGAAGTCTATACCCTAACGTTAATCATGCTAATTTTCTACCTACTTTTCGAAAAGTCAGAAGGAAGAACAAAGTTAAGGCAAATAATTTATAACTATAGATTTGTTCTTGTAGGAGCACTTTCTGGAATAACAGTTCTTATTAAATACACAAATATCTTATTTATTGCACCAATATTAATTTATTGGGCAGTTATCTACTTTAAGCCTAAAATTATTGGTAACGTTGGTGAAAGTATTTTCTTAGGAACAGAAACACTCAAGGTCTGTGCAATGAGGTGGCTAAAAGACGTAATTAGGTTATTAGTTGGAGCAGTACCTTTTTTAGTAATATTCCTAGTATTTAATTATGCTTTCTATGGTTCTCCATTGCGATCTGGTTATTACTTTTCGAAAGAAGAACTATTAATAGTGCCTTCTTTAATAATCCCGCAAGGGATAAAGTACCTTGTAATACTTCTCTCAATCTATCCTGGTTTACTATTTGTTGGATTCTTTGCAAAGTACAAACACAGATTTTTAATTATGGGCACTCTGTTTTTATCTATATTATTTTTCGTAGGATTTCCGGGCTATGCTTTCAATTCAGGGATCTTAGATTTTATTGTCGGCATTAGATTCTTAATTCCAATTTTAGGATTAGTATTGCTGGTTTATTCCGAAGCACTAGACAGGCTTCTAAATAAAATCAAATACAAGGGATTAGTTAATGTAGTTTTCGCAGTAGTTGTAATAGTATTGATTGCAAATATGTTTGTAATGACATATATTTTTAATGGTAGAGTAAAAGAACTCGCTAGTAAGTCTGCAGAAATTTATAAAACTGTAGAAGAAGATGGAAACTACTATACTAAGGACATTGAAGAAAGGAAGCTTATAAACGAAGCATTTAAACAAGGAAAACGATGGTTATTTATAAATTAAACTATGGAACCGCATCCAGTACCACAAAATATATTAGACGTTGAGTTTAAGCTTTTTGGTGCTTTTACACTTAAGCAATTTGGTAAAATACTTGCAGGAGCGCTTATTGGTGTTGGACTTTTTCTTGTTAATATTAATGTCTTTATAAAGATACCATTAGTACTTATCTCTGTTTTTACAGGAATACTTTTAGCTATTATTCCTAATTTTGGAGTTTGGTTAAGTGGTTTTCTAAAGGCTTTATTTATATCACCTAGATATGTTTGGGAGAAGAAAACACAAACCCCAGAAATTCTTAGTACACAGCGTGTTGTAGTGGACCCAGAAAAAGATAGAAATATTTCATCTTCTTTAAGTAAAAAAAGACTTGATATAAGTGAACTTCCACTTGATAAGCTTTTTGGTACACAGGCAGAGCAGAAAAAGGAAATAGTAGAGGACAAATTTGAGAGTCCTGACGGAGAGAATTTAAACGATATCTATAGTGATGTATTTGGTGTAACAACAACTGCTGTTAAGAATCCAAGTAATGCAGCGGCTCCAATTCAGCAAAAAATTGAAGCTTCTAAACCTAAAATGGCTATGGCAACTCAGCAAGAACAACCTACACAGGAAGTTAAAATGATAGGGCAGCCAAAATTTACAACTGTAGAGCAGTATCAAGCAGAGATAAATAGACTTAAATACGAATTATCAATACTTACAAAAGATCAAAACTATAAGGAAAAAGAAGAAGAAATAATGAGTAAGATAAATGATTTGTATACCGAAATTAAACTTCTTAATGGCGGCAAATTTTCTCCTAAAGAAAAAACTGCTTCACTCCCAAGAGTTGGGGTTATGCAGTCAGGCCTAACAGGTCAGGTTATATTTGGAATTGTGGTGGATAAATCTGATGCTCCTTTAGGCAGTGTTAATATAAAATTTGTAAACGACGCGAAAAAACAGGTATTTACAACATCTTCTGGTAAAGATGGCAAATTTTCGACTGTAAAACCTATTCCACCAGGAAGCTATGCAGTATTTTTAGAATATCCTGAAAAGATATTCCATGCTTATAATATTGAAGTTTCTAACAAGAATCTGCCTGCTTACAAATTGAAGGAAAAATAAATCTCCAAACTCCTTTACTAAACGACATTTACTTCTAGAATATTCTCCTTATTTGTATTATAATTTCGACACTTATGTGTTCACACTTGCCGGGGTGGTGAAATGCATTATGATTCTTATTGAGAACAAGTGAAGTGAAGTTCGAAATAAAGAAGAATGATACAAAGGACACAAAAGTCAACAATGCCGGGGTGGTGAAATGGTATACACGGCGGACTTAAAATCCGTTCCTCGTTAAGAGGGTGAGGGTTCGACTCCCTCCCTCGGTATGTAAGTTTTTTAATTCTTTCTTAACCACTATGAGTATTACAGATATCCTTAAGTATGTTCTTGCGTTAGACGCGGTTGGTTTAGTAATTTCAATTCTACTTCAAAACAGAAGTGGTGGTTTAGGCACTGTATTCGGAGGAATGAGTGGAGGAGAGTTTTACAGATCTCGAAGAGGTTTGGAAGCAGTTCTATACAATGCTACAATTATATTAGGTATATTATTTGTAGTAATTGCTTTAGCTATTGCAGTAATTAATGTTTAATCCACTAAGCAGAATAGAAAAAAAGTTTTACGAGATTCGTGAATTTTTTTGGAACTATCCAGATTATCTAATTGGACCAGGTTCCTTATCTGCACGATTTAGTGTACTTTATCGATCTTCAATACCATATTCTCATTTTATATTCGCAGGTGTTTGTGTACTTTTAATATTTTTTTCATCTTTTGTTGTAGATCTTAAGGCACTTATAAAAATTACAGATACTACTTTAATCGAAGGTGTTGTAATGGGAGTAGATGACAGTGGAAATATTCAAAAATTAACTAAGGTAAATCCAATTATTCCTTCAAATGTTCAGATTGAAAGAGACTTATCTGAGTTAATTTACGAGCCTTTAATAAGATATGAATATAAGCAGAATGGAACTGACAAATGGGATGTAACAATTGAGGATGTTCTTGCAGAAAGTGTAATTAAAATTAGAGAAGGAGCTGACTACCAATTCAACTTAAGAAAAAATGTTCTATGGCACGATGGAAATCAATTTACAGCAGATGACGTTATTAGAACCTTTGATATTGTTTCTGGTATAGAAAATCGAAATGAGGCTTATATTAGGGCTATAAAACAATTAAGATGGGAAAAGATAGACGATTTTACAGTTAGAGTTTGTACAAAGGGTTCTGACGATGCAAATAATTGTAATCAGACAAAGGATAATCCAATCCTTTCTAACTTTTTAGAATTAATTAGTATAAAAATAATTCCTGCCGCTCACTCCAAAGATATAAATTCACAAAATATAGATAGCTCTTCACCTGATTTATTTAGAACTCCAGTCGGAACTGGTAAATATAAGTTCTATAGGGTTGATGCTCAATCTGTAAAAATTGTAAGAAACGATAAATATTATGGAGAAACAACTGAGTTAAAGGAACCTGGTTTAGATCCATCCGTTGCAGCTAATTACAAGACGGTAAAGATACTTCCAAAGATACAGTCTATTGAATTCAAGTTTTTTAGAAATCTGGAAGATGCGATTAAAGGTCTACAAAATGGTACAGTTCATACACTCGCAACTATTTCAACAGAGGATAAACAAACTTTAAATGATTACCCTCAGATAGAAACAAAGTTAAGTCCATTTCTAGTAAATCAATACTGGTCTATGTACTTTAACCTTAGAAAAGATCCAAACGGAAAGACATTGGGAGCTGACTTTTTTCAAGATGTAAATGTTAGAACTGCAATTTCTGAAGCAGTAAATAGAGATGATTTAATTAAAAACGCACTTCAGGGCATTGGACAAGAAGCAATGGGACCAATACCAAATGTTTCTGAGTACTTTAATCCTACTGCAGGCTGGAAAATTTACAATCCAGATGATGCAAGAAAGTTGCTTGATGCTGCAGGTTGGACAATAAAGAGCAATGCTACGTTTAGAACGAATGCTGACGGAAGAGAAATGAGCTTTTCGCTTTATTATGTAAATAGTTACGATAGAATAAATGTTGCTAAATTTATTGAGAGAGATCTAGAAGCTGTTGGAATAAAAGTCCTAATTAATAGAACAGAGCAGCCTGGGCAAGATACATCACCTGATGCACCGAATGGTTGGAGTCTTTCTGAGATTAATAATCAGTTCTTATCACCAAGGTTATTTGATGCAATTCTTTATGGAATAAACACATTTATAGATCCAGACAGATACGAACTATTTTATAGCTCTCAAGAAAAAACTGGTCTTAATATCTCAGGATATGTTGGTACTGCGCAAACAGTTAGACCAAAACCAGCAAGTGAAAGGAAAGAAGGTGAGAGTTCACTAGTAACTTTACCAAAGGTAGATGCTTTACTAGACGAGACAAGAAGGCTAGACCCAGATACAGAAAAAGATAAGAGAAAAATAAACTATGACACAATCCAAGAACTTATTGCACAGGATGTGCCAGAAGTATTCTTATACAACCCACAATTTGTATATTACGTAAACTCCAGAGTTAAGGGAGTCGATTTAACTAATGTTTCTAGTCTAGAGACAAGATTTAGAAATATTGAGAATTTCGAGGTAGATTAAGCCTCGACTGCAATCTGTTTTGGATTAATTGTTAACTCATGCTCTTTTTTCCCTATCTCAAGAAGCTCAAGCCATAATGCCCTTACCTCAATATCTTCTGGATCTGCATTTTCAATTAATTCTAGTAAATCTGGATTTGCTGATCTTAGTTGTGCTTTGATCCACATTTCCCAAGCCTCGGCTGGTTTACCATCTACTCCAATAACATCCTCTGCCACACTAGTAATAAAACTACCATAAGTACCTTCTGTAGATCTGATTCTATTTAGAAGTGAATATATAATATTGTCATCACCTCTTCTTTCTGCAAGTAACCTCCCCGCAACCCTTTGTCCAATAATTTTGGTAAATCCACTAACGTGTGCCGTGTATATTCTTATTACTATGTCTCTATTTGCTAGATCTAATGGAAAGACCTCATTAAGTTTTGCATCACTCAAAAGAAATTTTCTGATTTCCATTGCTCTATCTCTGTAAAAGACTTTTAAACTTTCTAAATCATCTTGAGTCAGTTCTTCAGTATTGTGCTTACCTACTGTTTTTGAAGCAACAAGTTCTGAACCAGGAAAAGTCTCAGAGTAATCTTTTTCCTTAGATAATTTTGTAAGTTCACCACCCAATGCCTTCGATGCAACTGCCGCAGATTTTCTGTTATCCATAATTAATTGTGCTGTTTCAGCATCGGCCATTTCGTATATCTGATAGCTCGTTTTGTACTCAAAACCTTTATCCTTTAGATATGGCACAATTATATTCTGCATAATTTCCAGTTGACCCGGTGTTCGAGGGAAAGTATCAACATCTGCTCCATCAAAACCTTGTAGTGCTATCTTAATCATTTCAAATATAACCATAAGTGTCATAAAATCGTCATTGACCATTCCACCTCCTCTAACCAATTCACTAAGTGTTCTTCGAGCAATAGGACCTGCATAGTTGAATCTCTCATCACCATCTCTAGGGACAGAGACTCTATCGGTTCCAGTTCCAGTCTCACCAATGTTTGCACCAAAGGTCTCAGTAATGAACTTTCTCAAAGCTAAAACATTCTCATTACTTGTTTGGATTTCTAATACACCAAAATTATTTAATTCTTTAATAACTTTTTTATTTGTTCTTGCAAAAGCACCTTTCCCAACACCTTGATATCCGACAATAACTTTGTGAAGAATACCCATCATCTCCAGAAGATCTAGGGTCAAACATAGTAGATCAAGCAATCGATATAAATATTTTTGGGATATTTTTGCGAAAATAAAATCAGTAAAACTCTGTTTATCTTTTAGACCAACATATTTTTTCATTATGTCCCAGTCATCCGCAATAAACTTACCTTTCCCAGTCTCAGAACTTTTTGCAGGTAATAGCATTGAAATCTGCGAATTAAAGATCATCATCAAGTCGTTTAAAGGGGAAACAATATTTTCAAGTTCCCATCTTTCTCTCTCTTCCTTGCCTTCTGGTCGCTCAGTTAGATCAACAGTTGTAGCAATTTTTTTAATTCTATTTTCTAACTCGTCCATTACCCATTCAAAATTAGCTTCTACATTCGAATCAAGACCAATTACTTTTTCTTCGTTACCATCTGCAGCCACTTTCTTTGGATAGGTTATAACAACCTCTTTTGATCCTTTCTCTACAATAGGTTCGTCTGTAACTGTATCCATCAAAGCTGGTACAATAACCTCATTAGCGTTATACCTTGTGGCCTCTTCATAAGCTACATATTCAAATACTCTTCTAAATATTTCCCGACTTTGAATGTGAAGTCTTAAGAGAAACATTATGGCTTTTGGGTTATTCTCCCTACTCATAAGTTCTTTATTTGTTAAATTGAATAACTTATTATATTGAAATGACTCTTGGTAATTTATAATTAGCCCTTGAGAGTTTTTAGGGTCAGGTAAAACCTCCCTTGTTTTCTTTCTCATTACTCTCACAGCATTTAACACATCTGTAAGGCTTACTTCAGCACTTTCAAAATTTACTTCACTCAAATCAATTGGATTCTCTTTTATTACTGTATCTTCATTACTTATTTCATTTCTTACTCTAAACTTCTCTAATCTTATTGCCAAATTTTCTGCAAGGGCTGACATTGGAAGCGAAGTATCGAAAATTGTTACATGCGCCAGTGTTAAAACCTGTGTATATAATGGAATAATTGTTCTCCAGAGTGCAGTATTTGTATTTCGAATTTGCTCAATTGTAAACTCGATTGTACTTAAAGACATTCCAGCATTCAAATAATCGTTTGAATTTATTTCATCATTGAATCTTCGTAGGTAATTAACAATTGTTTCAGATCTATATAAATCAATTCCTTCAAGTGTAGCTGGTACTTTTTCATTTGTTTTTGTAATTGGAGCAAAATCTAGCTCGTCTTGTAGAACAGCAGTTTCGTCAATCTTTTCCATATTTGGATTATTAATATTTATTTTTGGATTAAATGTCATACCTTCAATATAAAGGTATAGCATAGTAAAGTATTTTATTAAATCTTTTGATTGTCTTAAAAAGTAATCCCTTAGGAACTTCTTTCCTTCTTGAACCACCTGCCCTCTTATTAGAGGTAGTAACTCTACCTTAGAAAGAAAAGCCAAAATTATCAATCTTTCTTCATTTGTAATTCTGTATGGAATATTCTCGAAGTTATTTTTAAATAAGAATCCTCTTGTTTCATTTAAGGCATTCAGTCTGTTTTCTTTTGCTTGTATTATTTCTTCTGCAAGATTAATCCTTACTGAGAACTTTTCTATAAAGCCTCGTGCTCTAATCGGATCTTCTAACAATAACTTTTCTTGCATAGTTCGAGCTAGAGATAAGGCAGTTTGTTCCATTTCTTTGTTACCTACTTCTATTGCAGCATTATATAAGTCAAAAATATCTATCTTATGAGTCAAGTCAGTATTATCTTGAAGTACATAGATACTATCCCAATCAATATCATAAATGGTTCCATTAAGCCGAGCCATTGTTACTTTATGTGTGTGAGTATTGGTAAGGTACTTTATTTTAAAGCCGGGGTGATTAAAGGATATTTTGGATCCTACAGAAAGTTCGAGGCAATTTTCTTGTTCGGTTATTTTATCCAAATCAAGCTATAAACTATATTAGTTATCGATTTTAGCATTCTAAATGCCCCTTAACAATATTTTTGTTACTAAAAAGTGCTGATTTAATTTTTATAATATTGTATTAACTTTCTATTCAACCACAATATATTGTATCTACTAATCTAGTAATATTTTCCTTCTTATTCTCATTGACTTTGAATCAAATTATTCTTATTATGGAGATAAGTGGTGAAAGGTGGTGAATTGATAAAAACAAATGCATTTTTAACTATTTTTACAATTCTTCCAATCTCCTTATTTTGTCCACTATGTTGATAGGTGAATATTCGGTTCAAATTGGCGAAAAGAACAGGATCGCAATCCCAAAGAGGTTAAGAGATAACCTGGAGGGAAAGCTCTTTCTAACGCGAGGTTACGAAAACTGTTTAATTCTTGTAGACGAAAATAGATGGAGTAAACTTATTTCCGAAATAAATAAGAGCCCACTATTAAGCCTAACGGTTAGAGATACAAAACGATTTATATTAGGAGGAGCTGTTGAGCTAGAGCCTGATAGTCAAGGTAGGATTGTAATAACTGACGAGTTAAAGGGATTTTCTACAATAGACCAGAAAGTAACCTTTCTGGGAGTTGGTGAATGGGTAGAAGTCTGGTCAGAGCAAAAATGGAAGGAAAAACTAAATATTTTAGGTAAAAGCGTATCCGATTTAGCTGAAAAGCTAGGTTAAGCAATATGAAGCACATTACAGTACTAAAAAAAGAAACAGTAGACTTATTATCCCCTAAAGATAATGGCTTTTACGCCGATTTAACACTTGGAGGTGCTGGTCACTTAAAAGAGCTCCTGACTAGAGCAGAAAATTTAACTGTATTGGCTTTCGATATCGATAAAAATAATATTAGTGAATTTTTAAGAACAGAAAAACTAGAAGAATCTGAAAAAGTAAAAGTGGGTAGTTCCACCGTGTATTTAATTAACGATAACTTTTCTAAATTGGATTTCTATATTGAAAAATTCGGTTTAGAGAAATTAGATGGTGTTATTGCTGATCTTGGATGGTCGATGGATCAATTAACAACTGTAGAAGGAATGTCTTACGAAGATAAAGATGCAGATTTAGACATGAGAATGGATACAAACTTAGGTGTAAAGGCGAGTGATCTCCTAAATGCACTTGGTAAAAACGAACTTGGTGAAATGTTCAAAAAATACTCAGATGTCTATGGTTCCCAGAATTCAAAACTTGTAGAAGAAATAAAAGCATACAGAAAGAAGAGATTAATAATGACAGTAGAAGATTTTTTAAGGATTGTTGATAAAGCTTTTGGACTTCAGAATGCAGACCCTAAAGGTAAAAGTAGAAAGTTTCAGACATATTCGAAATTGTTTCAAGCGTTAAGAATTGCTGTAAATAATGAGTATGGAAATTTAAATACAATCGTAAAAACAGCATTTGAATCCCTAAAAGAAGGTGGAGTGTTTTCAATTATAACTTTCCACTCAGGCGAAGATAAGATTGTAGATGTATATTTTTCAACATTAATATCCACTGGAAAAGCAGAAATAGTTTCAACATCAGGAAAAGATAAGTATTTTAGACCTACCGTTGATGAGTTATTAGCAAACATAAGCGCAAGAAGTGCAAAACTATGGGGAATAAAAAAACTATAATGCAAAGACTAATTACAAACAAAAAAATAATATCTTTCAAAAAAATTAATAAGAAATTATTTACAATTAACGCAATCTTAGTTATTGGTTTCTTTGGCTCGCAAATTTTAGTTACATCAGTCCTAGGAACAAAAACCCAAGAGATTGATGAAATTAGACAGACAAAAGATGATTTGAGACTTCAAAATGAGATTTTAACTGCACAAATTGACAAGGCTAAAACAATAAATGCTTCGCAAGAATTAATCGACAGATTAAAACTATCTGCTAAAGACGTTACGTTCCTAAACGATAAAACTCCAGATGATTTAGCATATGACCAGAATCAAGCACAGTAACGACAACCTTGCTTCTAAAGTGAGAACCTTCTACATGATGGCTTTCTTTATGGGCATACTAATTGTTGCTTTTTGTCTTAGATGGCAAGTAGTTGAGGCACAAAAATTCATTGAGTACGCAAAAAGCAGATCAATTACTTCAGAACTAAAGTCTTATCGAGGAGCAATCTATTCTAAAGATGGTACAACCCTTGCTTACTCTGAGCCGAGATTTAATATTTATGTATGGATGGACGATCTTATTCTTGCAGAAACTAACGGAACTCAAACAAGACAAGAATTTTATAATAAAATGTCTGCAGCTATCGGACAAAAACCATCAGACGTACAAACTGTTATAGAAAACTACTATTCACAAAAGATTAGATGGATTCCCATCGCAAAAGATCTAACAAATACTGAATACGATAAGATAAATGCTTTATATCGAGATACAGATCCGTCAAGAAAACTTACTGGCTGGGATTATGAAGTTACTTCTAAAAGAATTTATCCAGAGGGAAGGCTGGCTTCACAATTGGTGGGACTAACAAACGAAGTGAATGGAAAACTAACAGGTGTTGGAGGAATTGAAGAACATTACGATGGACTTCTAAACCCCAGACAAGGATTTTTAACTGGAGAGAAGGATGCAATCGGTCAGACTGTTACAATGGCACTACAACAGACTATAGAACCAAAAAACGGTAGTTCTGTATATACAACAATAGATAAGAACCTGCAGAAAGTTATTGAACAAAAATTAAAAGAAGGAGTAGAGCAATATAAGTCAATTTCAGGATCTGTAGTTATAGAAGATCCAAAAACAGGATCAATTATGGCTATGGCAAACTATCCAGACTACGACCCTAATATTAGAGCAGAGAAGGATCCTCAGGCATATGGTAACTCTGCAACACTACGACCATACGAAGCAGGATCAATCGGAAAGATAATGACATTGTCAACAGCAGTAGATATGGGAATAGTAAATAAAGACACAGTTGTTCTTCCAAATGGTCACCAAGGTTGCGAGACAATCCATCCAGACTTACCACCACTTTGTACTTGGGATAAATTACCAGTTAATGGACCAATGAAAGCTTTTGAATGTTTCTATAAATCCGACAACATTTGCTTCTTCCATTTAGCAGAAATGATAAATAGAAAAGATATGTACTCTTATTTTGCAAAATTTGGTGTTGGAAGTGCCAGCGGAATTGATTTAGGAAGAACTGATTCTTACGGACTTTGGAAAGATTATACAGATTGGAACATTGGAGACGTTGCGGCATTCTCTTTTGGACACGGTTATCAAGTTAACTTAGTTCAAGCAGCAGATTATGTTTCTACAATTGCAAATTTCGGAGTAAGAATGAAACCAAGAGTAGTAGATAAGGTAGTTGATAGCGATGGAAATGTAAAAGACTATAAACCAATTGTAGTAGAAAGAGCTGTAACAAAAGAAACATCAGATAAGATGGTAGAAATGATGAATATTAACTTCGATTTTAGTACACCAGAATGGTACAACAAAGAGTTATTCAACGATTACTACCTTGGAGTTAAATCTGGAACAGCTCTTCTTGTAGAGAATGGAGTTTACGTCGACGATATTAACGCATCTTTTGTAGGTTTCGATGCATCCCCAGAGAGGACTTTTGTAATGACACTATGGTTAGAGAAACCAGAAAATCAATTATCATTTTATAACTCTAGACCGCTTTGGCTAGATATGTTTGCAGCAGTTAAGGATATTATTGGAGTTCCAAGAAAAGGTACATTCTAGACTTTACCACCTAAATTACCCACTTAGCAGTCAACGCTTAACAGAGTTACATTACACTATAGAGTGGCAGTCACTCTAGTTTCGTGTTGTGAGTTAAGAGTTTCGTGTTGAATAAGGATGAGATTCATCGCGTAACTCGTAACGCGCAACGAGTTAACTCTTTCTTCTCAATTGATATCCCAAAGCTATTAACACTATCCCAAAGAATACATTTATAGCTAAAGCCATATCGGTATTTACATCTGTGGATGGAAGTGGAGTTGGTGTCGGTACAGGCACTGGTACAGGAACGGGCACTGGAACTGGTGTCGGAGTTCCGGATCCAGTTGAAGGTAAAGACTCTTTTGTTCCTCCGCAAACAGATCTACTTGTTACAGACTGGTAAACGCCAGAAGGGTTATTACAACCACTTGGGCAAAGGCAGTATTTCCCTTGGTCACAAGAAGTATTACATGTAGATAGTACTATTGGATTTGCTGAACTATCTCCAGGGCTTGTTGTAGGACTGCTCACCGGTGTACTTACAGGTGTAACATCGTCAACAACTGTATTTGCAGTATATGCAGCTGTTGTTGCAGAGATGCTTGGTAAATTTATATTTGTATCTGTATTTAGGATTGTAGCTCTAGCTCTCTTTCCATCACTAGATGTAATAGAAACCAACAGATTTCCACTTCCTATCTCAAAAGCCTTTCCTGTATTTACATCTTTTAATGTAGACTTATCAATTGTAATATTGGGGTTTGTAGAATAAACAGATGCAGTTGTAGAAATATTATCGCCGTTAGAAGCATGTACATATGCAATACCCTCAATAAAATCACTTGGTGCGGCAATTAAGAGAGGACTAGGGACACCAATTTCATCGGTACTTTTTAAAGTTGTAAAAGAGTATGTTGCTTCTGGAGTACTAAAGTTTTCTGTACCAGCAGTAATTTGAAAAAAGTACTTCCTCTCTGGTAACAGATTATTTATTTTTACATAAAAAAGATTTCTTGCAGCTGGAGCAGTATCGTCTCTGTAATCTAGAACCTTTGTTGTAAATTGACCTGATTCAGTTCCATAATTAATAAAACTCTCTACGCTTTCTGGCGAATACCAAGAGATAACAGCTGAGTTACCCGAAAGATTACTTACAATAACTTCCCTTGCAGTTAGATCCGCTTTAACGTCTACAGGTTGCTGAGACATCTGAATTAATCTCCCTATAGAATAGACAAGCGCTATAACTAGCGCTATCAGAACTATTGACAGAATTATTCGTAGGCTGTTGTTTTGCTTCATTATGGTGAAATTGTCTTATTCGCACTTTTGTTTAGAACAAAGTATCCTTCAGTATCTTTTAAGTCAAAATTATTTCCAAAGAATTGATTATTTAATTTAACAACAGACTCGTATGTATTATCTGTAAACCTTGAGATCGTTGTACATTCTGCACCTAGTGTATTACATTTGGTAATAAAACTATTTGCAGTGTAATCAATAGTGGATAAAATTGCAGCTAAATTCCAACCAGTACTTAGATTTATTGGGACACTGCTGGTAAATTTCTGTCCTTTGAATTGTACAATTCCGTTATCCAACGTTCTAACAAAATACCCTTCGCCTGGGATTAATGTAAAGTCGTTCCCAAAAGATTCTATTGCACCTTGTTCGTTCAATCTATATACAAAGTGAATCCAATTACCACTGTCGTATTTTGAAATTTGTACAGCTGCTACTCCTTGATTATTAATACTCTTTATTAAATCTGAAGCCTTTGTAAAGTCTGCAGATGCAAAGTTTAGTGCAATTAGATTCCAACCTGCATTTAATTCGTAAGCAGATAGGTCGCTTAACTTTGCAAGAGTGACAGTATATTGAGTAGGATCGATGTAAGGTTCGTTCGATTCTTTTATTCCATCGGAGTTAATATCGTCAAAATATTTAACTGTAACATTATTATTTAGAACACTAAACTCTGCATTTTTGAATCCTGGAATAACTATACTGTATGTTCCTTTGCTCAAAAGCGCTGGATCTAAAACATCTGGAACAGGTTGTGCATGAACAATCTTAACTGGAAATAAAGGTGAATCTATTAAAGAACTAGTTGGAGCTGGATCACACCATTTAATGGATACTGCACCTTTACACCTTTGAGTTCCAGGATGACCTACATTATCGTCGTAACAGTGGATGCCCTGATTTGCATACTTGCCACTTAATACATCTGAATTGCAAGCAGATGGTCCAACAGTTGTACCATTATCCTTCTCAACAGGTATATTTGTTGTTGTGTCCTTCAAAGATGTACAAGCTTGAGCTTTTACATCTATAGGGTTTGTAATTAGATTATTGTTATTACAAGTTGCACCAACTTTAGTAATTCCAGAAGTAGCTCCACCTGCATGAGTAGTTTTATACTCACAAATTACGGAACTTCCACTTGTAGTTTGCCTTACATCCGTAGTATCTCCATTTGAACACGTAGTGCCTCCTGGACAATTATAAGTTTTTAAAAGATCTGTACATTTATCTACTACTGGACTATCTCCACAAATTGCTGCTTGGTTATCTGCAGATAAGAATTGACTAAAAGTAGGTGTACCGGCGACATCTTTGCAAGTTCCAACTGAAACTGGAATGCTGGTTGTTGAATAACTACACCTAACATTTCCATCAGATTTATCAGACTGAGTTCCAATAACACTTTGATTTAATCCAACACAAGAAACTGCGGGACATACAATATTTGTTACCTTATCACACGAAGTTATTTTACCTTGTGCTAATGCAGCAATACCAGTTGATGCACCTGAACCAGCAGAGCCTGCAGGAACTTGCTTATTAGCTTCAGTTCTTGTCTTAGGGTCGGTAGCCTTCTCAGGTTTTGTTGCTACAACATCGCCTCCACCAACAATTGGTTTTGTAGATTTAGTTGCATCTGGTGTTCCAACAGCTGTACCTTGGCAGTTTTTACCATTCCATATAGTTGCAACTGGACATGTCTGCTGTGTTGCACTTGTTACAGTTGTATTTGCTTGCCCTACACAGGTACAAGGTCCAACATTAAATGATCCGCCAGCACCACAAGTAACATTTCTTTTACATCCATTTCCACATGCTTCACTATAGGCTGAGTTACAAATTGGCTTATTATTTACTATACTTGTGTTTCCAAATGTTTGGTTTACTACAGGTTTTGTAGTATCTGTTGTAGTTGAACT
The DNA here is from genome assembly GCA_047445235.1 of Candidatus Dojkabacteria bacterium. GTDB lineage: Bacteria > Patescibacteriota > Dojkabacteria > J137 > J137 > JBDSRX01. Next base: position 18,441 of record JBLGEO010000019.1, read on the forward strand.
ATTAGTTGTATTTCCAGCTGGGGCTGGTTTAGGAACTACAGCTGGTGCAGGTTTACTTGGAAGTCCTTGTGCAAGTTTTGCTGTTCCTGTAATTGGAGCCGGTTTTGGTTGCTGTTCACTTGTACTAGTAGCAGGTTTAGGTTTATTTGTTGATGCTGTTGAAGGTGGATCTATTTTTTTCTGTTGAGCTGCTGCAGGTTTAGTTACTCCACCACCATTATCATTTATAGCCAAATCTGTTGTTAAGCCTAGCACGCCTGAATCTGCCGAAGCAGTAGCGTTATCACTAGAAGTAGATGCCGCAGATTCAGGAATATATCGAACATTAATAACGGCATTTTCTAAAGGTTTGTATTCAGTAAGTTTTAAGTTTGTCCATCCGTAGCCAATATCACTTCTTACCTCCATAGAAATGGTGTAATTTTCTTTATCCCATCCAAAAGTATCTCCATATTCTGTATGTAAATTTGAAAAATCTCCAGACCATACTCCACCAGATCCTATTGCCGAAGAATACAAAGCACTTACATCTTCCTCATCATAAGAATCGACAAATCTATAGTAGACAATTCCATCTGATGGGTTAGGTTCGTTGGTAGTAAAATTTACTATCTTTCCATAAGCAGTGTCTGGTTGATTTACTTTATCAGCTTGAGCTAAGGTAGTCACACTATTTTCAGGGATAGGTATATAAGTTCTTACACTTCCATTTATTCTAAAATAATACTTCTTTCCTGCCTCTAAATTTCTTAAAGTCACCTGGTGGAAATTTCTTGCTTTTGCCTTATCACCAGCATAGTAGGCGTTATTTTGAGAATCGAGATTAACGTCTCTATCATCATAAGCCACATTTTTAGTTAATATTTTATCTACTAGTGGTAACCAGTTATCAGAATCGGAATATTGAACAGAAGGAATATTTGCACTTTCTGAGCTCCAAGAAATACTAAAACTATTTGAACTTAAGTTTGTTACCTCAAACTCGTTAATATCTGGATTGCTATCTAGCAGGTATGCGACTATAAATATTAATAAAGAAGCAATTAAGAGGATACCGAGAACTTTAAGAATTGTTTTTTGATTTGTTCTCAAGAACTGCATATATTTATTTTTAACTATATATTGTAAAAGAATATATTTTTCTTCTACTCAAGTCAATAGAGTGGATATGATATAATTCTCTTCGTTAATTTAAATAAAAATATGATGGAAACTGTCCTGCTATATTACAAATATACAGAAATAAAAAATCCAGAAGAGCTTAGAGAAAAGCAATTCGAACTTTGTACAAAACTAGGTCTAAAAGGCCGAATTCTAATTGCTGCAGAGGGAATCAATGGAACTATTGGTGGTGATGAGTCTGCGTGCCAAGAGTATATAAAAGTAACTTCTGAATTTCCAGGGCTAGATGGAGTAGATTGGAAAATTTCTCATAATACAGATGAATCTTTCCCTAAACTAAGAGTTGTTGTAAGAGATGAAGTAGTCAGTTTTAGAGCACCTGTTGACCTAAAACATAAAGCACCATATATTCAACCAGAAGAATTAAGAGAAGTTCTAGAGTCAGATAAAGATGTAGTAATTATAGATGCAAGAAATAATTACGAATCAGATATTGGAAAATTTAAGAATGCAATTACCCCAGATATTAAAAACTTTAGAGAGTTTCCAGAATTTGTAAAAAGTATAGAGCACTTAAAAGATAAGCCAATCGTTACTTATTGTACTGGAGGAATAAGATGCGAGAAAGCCTCTGCTTACTTAGTTGAACAAGGCTTTACGAATGTTAGACAATTACATGGAGGAATTGCTAAATATGGCGAAGAGGCTGGTGGAAAAGACTTTCAAGGTTCAATGTATGTGTTCGATAAAAGAATACATGTTCCCGTGAATTCAGAAAATCCAGAAATTATCACAGAGTGTTTACATTGTGGTGTAAAAAGTGAAAAATATATTAATTGCTGTAATGCCAAATGCAATAAGCAGTTTATCTGCTGTGAAGAATGTGATGTAAAGTTTGACGGTGGATGTAGTAAGGAATGCAAAGAGCTTTCCAGATATAAAGTAGAGAAGTCCTCAGTAAATTGAAACTTTCAAAGTAACTCCAAAACTTGTAAACTCTAAGGAGTTAATAATTTGCCTTCACGTACAAAAAAAAGTTTTAATACTAACTGTATTGCTTTGCCTTGTTTTAGGATTATATTTAAAAGAAGAAAAGTGTAATGAAAAAGATAATAAAATTAACTATCATAATATTTATTCTAATTCCTCTAAAGTTTGCATACGCAGACTCAGGGTTACTTATTTCTCCTGCAGTAAACGATCTAATTCTAAAACCTGGTGAGGCATATGCAGGAACATTTAATATTAGAAATAACCACGAGTACAATATTTCCTTAGAGCTTCAGAAAGGTTCTCTAACATCAAAAGGAGAAGTATCACTAGATAGTTCTAATGATGTTTCTACACAATGGATAAGTACAAACCAAACAAATGTAGCAATTAACTCTTTTAAAGATCTTACATATAACTATTCCATTAACATCCCTTTAGATGCACAAGAAGGGTTTTATAGACCAATGTTTATTTTAAAGCTATCTTCAGAACAAAATGAAAGTGGTGCTGTAACATCTCTTACTCAACTCTTACCATTTCAATTAAATATTTTTGTAAGTGAGAATGGGAAATATGATGGTTTTTTAAAAATAAATAAACTAAATGTCGGAAGTACTATTCTTATCGGTAACCAACAGAAGGTTGATTTTGCAGTAAGTAATATCAATCCATCTCCTTCTAAACCACTTATTAGAATCCAAGTCCTTTCTCCTGAAGGAGAAATTATCTATCAGTCTGTGAAAAACGAAAGTTTATTAATCATAAATCAAAATCAAGAGATAGCACAAAGCTTAAATATTTCAGATTCATTTAATGATGGTTCAAAAATAGGCAGGTACACAATAGAGTTATATGTAAAAGATATTTTAACAAGTAGAGAGGTAACTTCTAGAATTGCTTTCTGGTACCTTCCACAGCCTTATGTTAATGCCGTTGTTGTCATACTATTTGTTTTAGTCTTAGTTGCATTGTTGACCTTAAAGATTAAGAGAAATATTATTAAAAATAGGAAAGAAGATAAACATCTATTTATGTATAAATAACAAATTTTTTGCTTATAGGATTATTAGTTTCAAGAGGCGGAACACCTTCTTAGGGAAGACTTACAATAAATTCTCAATTTAGTTGCATAACCTCTGGCAGTGTCGGTACGTTACCTGTATACTGAGTTCAGTAGTATAAATTGTAGATTTTACTGTTTCTGTATTCATATATACAGCAAGCAGAATCGCGATTGAGATACTCATAAAAGCAAGTAATTTAACCTTGCCTGGAGCTTATTCAGATATTATTAGTTTTACAGCGTTAGTTAACTTTTAATGAGACTAAATAAACATTTCGTTATCATTGCTTTCCTTGCAGCAACAGCAGTACTTTTTGTGACATTAGTTTTGAATTCAAATAGTATAGTACAAGCTCAGGTTGTTATGTGTACTCCAGTAGACCAAATTAACACAAGCAGTTTTAATGGTTGCTGTGGAGGGAATTGTGGAGGATGTCCAACTAATCAGTTATGTAATATTGCAAATGGTGCTTGTGTTTCTAAATTTAGCTGTAATCCTAATACAGGAAGTGCTTCTACGAATAGCAAAGTTACAGGGCAGACTTTGAGATCAGTATTTCATGAAGAAGGGGACTTTGTAAATCAGCTCATGTCATCTCTATATAAATTTGGTGTCACAAATCCTCAGGGTGGAGTTGTTTATTCAGATAATACTATTGATAACTTCTGTATTTCTACAAAATTTACAGATATTATTCGTTTTACTGCAGATTCTGGAAATGTATTTGGTGGTAGTGAGAATCTATTTTATGGATGCGCTACTGGAACCAACAGAGCCATAGATGGTGTGCTTGGTTTACAATACTGTTGCCCTTCGTTTGGTTCACAGAAAGGTGCGATCTTACAAGATGGAGCAAGTGTTAGATATTGCTGTCCAGCAGATTCAACTGGTGTATCAGATGTAAATGGGAAAAAATTTTGTCAAACACCTTCAAATACAATTAACCCTCCCGAAGGAATTCCAGTTAAAAGTTTAAAAGACCCACTAGGAGCTGTTCCAATAAATCGTAATGATGTTTGGTATCGAGATCAAGTAAGTAATAACTGTAGTAGTAACTTTGGTCCAGACCTTCAGGGTACTACTCCAACTACTCCACCTGGAGAACTTACTGGTGGATATAAGTTAATTGATTCTGGCATATCTTGTGTAAACTCGAGGGGAAAATGTGGACCGGGGTATGTAAATATTCAAGATGCAGTTGATGGAGGTCAAATTCAGACGGCAACAAACCTAACTTCAAGTGATTTTAGTGATTTAGTAAAGGACACATATGGTAGTGACAACTATCCAAAACTTTGCATAAAAGATGATATTAAGTATGGAATAACAGTATATCTTGCAAATCCAACAAATGTAGAGTCTGCTTCAAGACCATTCTATTTTGGTTCTCCGGTTAATGCGAGATTCTGTCCAGCAGGACTTGTGTCCTCACAGGGTGAAAGCAAAACTTTTGTTGGTGTAACAACTGTGGCAGGAGCTTGGGGTTGTTGTCGACCAGGTCAGAGATTCGCTTATACACGTAACGATGCAGCAGCAGCAACTACTCAGCAAGAAGGAGGTTGCTGTGATGGATCCGCTTCGCATATTGAAGTGGATTCGGCTAACGGTGTAAAAAGATGTATAAATGATGCTAATCAGATTGTTGGTGTTGTTGATAATCCTGCAGGATTCCAGGGCATACCTATTGGTTTAGCTTCTGGAAATGTTGATACTACAACAAAACCATCCGATCCTGGTTATGACAGCGTAAGCACTTTAATAAAGTTTGGTACAGATATAGTAAATAAACAAATCTGTCCAACAAGCACAGCATGTGCAATTGTTGGTGGAAATACAATTGTTAAAGCTTCGGATTTGATTAATACTGCAAATTTAACATGTACAAAATGTTTTGCAGATGGGGAAATTATCGCAGTAAATGAAAGTACTAACTCAATGAAAATTTGTAATGCGTCAGCTGCTGCTGGTACGGCCCCATTTACAGAAGAGGGAAGATGTAATAATAGCACTACAGATACCATAGCCTGTGCTGTAAATGGAAAATACAATAAAACAAATCAAGATGGAACTCCTAGTAACTATACACTTTGTTGTGCTTGTAGAGAATCTGGTGGAGTTTGGACTGGAATTGGCTGTACAGATACCACACCACTTGGACTTATAACTGGAATAATTAGAATTGTTTTTGGAGTTGTTGGAGGAATTGCTCTACTTCAATTGATTATAGCCGGAGTTATGTATCAAACTGGAGATGAAGCAAGAATAAAGTCTGCAAGAGATAGTATTATAAAAACACTAACTGGATTAGCAGTGCTTGTGTTTAGTATTCTAATCTTAAGAATAATTGGAATTAATCTTTTAGATGTTGTTCCAGCAGGAACCATATAAACAATTCCTAATTCTATCTTTCCCACTCTGCGTCTATTGCGTTTGGAATTTCAGTAATTATTTTTCCATCGACTGTGTCGTATATAACAAGATCTGCTTTATAAGGCTTTCTTTGATTTACAAAACTTCTTTGATTTTGATAATCTAACAGTGCGTTTTTATTGTACCTCTCTGCAACAATATACCTATCGTCCCAACTAGGTTTAGGTAGCTCAAGAGATTCATCAGTTTGATCAAAAATCTTTTTAAATGTGTAGTTACTAGTACTATCTGTAACCCCTTCGCTAGTATTAAATATTCCTTGCGCTCCAAGCAAATCTTGGTAACGATTTCCAAATATAATATTATCAGACTTACTGGCAAAAACTGGGTCTACAATATAAGTAGAACCATCTGTAATCTGAACTGTCTTTCTATCCGAAGTAAATACAACAATAAATGGAAAAGAAGAATAAGTCTGTAAAGGGTCGTAGTTAGTAAAAACAATCTTTGTTCCATCTTTATTAAATCCGCCAGTTCCAATAAACCTTCCAATAGCTATTGGGTCACTGCTTAAATCAAGCGGAGCTAAGTAGTAAAAAGATTCTGCTGATCTATATAAAATGCTTCTTCCATCAGGACTAAAGTTTGCATCCATAACATCTTTGGCTGTACCTCCAGGGTTAAAATCTGAAACAGTTTGAGAATTAAGGTCGTAAATTTTAATTGTGCTGTTAGATAGAGGTTGAAGCAATTGTCCTTTTGGCTCTACCTCCTGATAAATAAATAAGAAAGAGTCTACAGCATGTGATAGATCCATTATAGGAATACTAGCTTTTGTAAGGCCTAAATCTCTTTTAGCTCTAGTTCTAAGGTCAAAAGTCTTAATGTTATCTGTTTTATCTTGTCTTGTAGTTATGATTACAACAAAGTCTTTATTTACAGAGTATTGTTTTATATTGTCATCTTCAAAAAGGACTTCGAAGCTAGCATTCTTTACATTTCTAGAAATAATTCTGTCCTTTGATTTAGGGTAGTTTTTTTCTAGATATGTAATTTCAAGTGGTTTTGTTTTAAAAGAATATTCAAAAGATTTTTCAACAGCATTTCCATATACATCCTTAAATCCTTGTGCAACCTTAATTTTATAAGATGTATCTTCTACTAAAGTATCCTTAGGGATTATGTAGAGAGTGTTTCCACCCCAAGTTAAGTTGTAGTCGATAGCTGGCTCGATAGAAATATATTTTTTAAAATCTACAGGTTTATTTCCTTCAGAACGTTCTATTGGAGTGCTGAAATATATCTTAATCTTACTATCTAAAAATTCTGCAGTATTCGTCCCTCCATCTACATCTATATACCTTATATGAGGTCTTGAGAGAGTGTTTAGAAGTAGAAGTAATGCTGTTACTAACGTTAAGAAAACAACAACTCCAATTACTATTTTGTTATAGCTTAGCTTTTTCATTAAGTTATATAAGGCTTATCTGGAATAGATGTAATTTCTACATTTGATGGATCTATGTATAGATCATCGTACCCATCCTTACTAGACACAGCAAACTTACCTGTTACTTTTATCCAGTCTCCTTCTTTAAATTTATCTTTCCAACTAAAATTAACTTTTAGACCTACGGGAGTTGCATCTGCAGCACAGCACCTAATTACAAATCTACCTACATAGAACTGTGAACTTGCATCCATATTTTTAGTTGTGAATATAAAACCTGTAACTTCTACATCTTTCCCTTTATAGAAATTAGGGTCAGGATTAAAGTTCATTGATGCAATCCAATCACCAAGATTGTAGTTCTTAGAGCCAGTATTGAAATTTTGAGTAATATCTCTTCCACTGTTAACAGTAACTGCATTCAAGTTGTCAGATCTCTGAGAAGCAACATTTGAGGAAAGTGTACTAGACGGGATAATAATTCCAGAAATAACAACAACAAGTATAAATATTGCAGGAACTATGTTCTTGTTTAAGTATTCATCAAGCTTACTATTTTTAAAAGGTATAAAAACAATACCAGCGGAAAGTAGTAAAGCAGGAGTAAATACTAGACCAACAATAATTGTAACTAATAAAAGTACAAACTTTTTATCACCAAAAATTTCTAAATTTTTCTTCTTAAGTAAAGTTTTTCTGTTTCTATAAACCTCATAAACTAGACCTATTGAGCAAATTACTGCACTTGCAATAGCTGCTCCTAGAATTAAGTTATAGTACCTATCTGTTGTGTAGTAGTTTAAATTCTTTTGAACAAACGCTGCAAACAGAATCCAGTAAGAATAAATTCCAATTGTTAAAAACCCGTAAATTCTTTTCATTTTAAAGTATGTAATTTATTAATAACCCAGCAATTGCAGAGAGCAGAGTAACTAAAAGTGTAATAGTGATAAGTGTTTTTGTTTTAAAAGTACTTCTTAACATTGTCAAAATCTTAATATCAATCATAGGGCCAAATAGTAAGTAAGAGACAATTGAACCCACTGTAAAGCTAGATGTATATGTAATAACCAAGAAAGAGTCAACGCTTGAGCAAACAGATATAACTAAAGAGAATAAAATCATTGCAACAATTGATAGTGTTGGACTACTGCCTATTGATAGAACAACATCTCTAAAGTAAATACTTGTTACAGAAGCGATAATACTCCCGAAAATAAGAGCACTTGCAACAGTTATAAACTCCTTCTGAAAAATATCTAGAGCTTTTGCGAATTTATTTTTAACATGTTCATCTTGTGGGTCACAAACCTCCTTATAGAAAGAATCAGTAAGCATATCGAATTGATTTTTCTTATAACTTAAAACTATTCCAATAAAATTAGCGATTAAAAAACCACCAACTACTCTAGAGACTATAATTACTGGGTCTGGATAAATATCTTTAAAAGCCTCGTATGTTGTCCAGATTGTTACAGGGTTTAAGATTGGGGCAGCAAGTAAAAAAGTTATTGCTTGTGAGACTGTAAAACCTTTCATAATTAATCTTCTTGCAACTGGAACATTACCACATTCACATACAGGCATTAAAACTCCAAAAAGTGAGATAGCTATATGCGATAAGAATCTATTTCTAGGAAGTATCTTAATAATCCATTCTTCTTTAAAGTACAATCCAACTAAAACCGATATTCCAACACCAATAAATAAAAAGGGAAAGGATTGTATAAGAATACTTCTGAAAGTTGTAAGAAAGTCATTCAAAGTCCTTAAAGTATCTGCTCCTGCTGGGCTAGATAAATATGTATCTGGTCTAACTGCAAGTGTAAAGAGTAAAGCTAGAACTAGCAATGCAATTACAATTTTATTGAGTGTGGAGGTTTGGATTTTCATAACTATTATTTTATCACAGGAAGGAGATATCGAGAGTACTGTCTACTTTCTAACTTGTGATTTTTTTACTCATCAAATATACTTAGATTAATTATTAACACTAAATATATGCTTACATCATTATTCTTTACTCTTTTAAGGACAGTTGCAATTCCTTATGTAACGATTCTTTTCCTTAGCAATACTGCTATTGGACCACAGAATGCTTTCTTGGCGGTAACTATCGTTGTAGTAATAGTCACAATTATTTCTGTAATATGGCAGGCAATTAAAATTATGGGAAATACTGTTGTATTAAGGGCTGGTAGAGTTATGGAGTTGCTTGTTACAATAATAATTGAGATAATCGCTGCTGCTGGCTTCGTTATAGCTTATCAATCTAGATTTGGTTAAAATTTTATTATGAAGGAACTTTTTGTTAAAGATTTACAAAAGAATCTAATTATTACTGGAGAAACATTTGTAATTTACGATGTTGAGATTCTAGATGATAAGTACGGAAAACAATATGCAACTTTAACTGTTGGAGATAGAACTGGAAAGATAAGCGGAAAGATATGGTCTGAAAAGCTAGATATGATAGATAAGAGAGTTTTAAAGTCTGGGAATTTAATTGCAATATCTGGAAAAGTAGACGAATTTAAAGCAAGTCTTCAATTAAATATTTCTACAGTAGAGAAAGTAGAATCTGAAAAAATGGATGATTACTTAGCTAGTAGCCTATACGATGCAGATGAAATGTATAACGAAGTAATTGGTTATGCAGAAAAGATTAGTAGAAAAGACTTAAAGAAAGTAATTTTAAAGATTCTAAAAGATAAAGACATAGAGAAAAAATACAAGTACTGGCCTGCAGCAGAAACTGTTCACCATGCTTTTAGATCTGGTTTAATACAACACGTACTAGAAATGTTAAGTATTATGGATTCAATGAGAAGATTTTATCCAAATGCAGATTTCGATATTCTTACTGCCGGAATAATCCTTCACGATATTGGAAAAACAGATGAGCTTTCATTCACTGGTATAACAACAGACTACTCAAAACTAGGTCAATTAGTTGGTCATATTGTAAGAGGTTCACAGATATTTACAGAATTTGGTGGAAAAGAATTGGATGAGGATATTTATTTACATGTAATGCATTTAATATTATCTCATCACGGAAAACAAGAATATGGAAGTCCAATTGTTCCAGCTACATTAGAAGGTTTAATACTTACAAATATAGATAATCTTTCTGCAAAGGCTAGAACAGCAGATTCTGCTACAGTAACAATTTCTGACGATCAAGACTTTACAGGTAGAAACTTCTTTTTAGAAGGAGCTAAGATTTGGAAAGGAACAATGGCTAAGATTGAGAAAGATGAGGATACAGACCCAATGGATACAACGTCAGCTTTAGATAATCCAAGTTTGTTTTAGTTCTTACTGGCTGTATTGCTAGCTGCGCTTAAGTAAGTTTGCCTTATTTTCTCTGCCTCGGCTTTTGTGTGTAATTCACCTAAATAACTTTCATAATAAATCGTAAATGTAGTAGCAACAAAATTCAATGACTTTAAAAGGTTTTTACTTTGAGTTTCTTTGTTAAGAAGATCTGTACTTTGAGGCAGCCCAATATAAATGCCAGGTCTAATTTCCTGAACGTTCGATAAAACATAATAAAGCTCTATTAGCCTAATACATGGTTTCATAAACTCTTCCAAAGGCATTTGCTCATGGACTTCTTCAATTGCAATTCTATCAGTTTGTTCTGTAACCCATGCTTCTAAATTAAATCTTTTATTTGAGTCTAGTGATTGGTTAAGTCTTGCTACAAAATCGACCCAAAAAGTGTTTGCTCCTTTACTGAATGCTTCAGTAAACTCTGGATTTACGTTTTGTGTATTATACAAATTTATAAATAAGGGGATTCTTAAAAGAGCTGGTCTTATATTACCAAGTTTTTTTGGGAAATCTGCATCGAATTCATCCATATAATATTAGTGATTAAACATTAAGTACTGTAATAGAGTTGTTAGAAACTAGTTATTATCTCGAATTAAATTTAGAAAGTCATAGTTTGTTTTAGTTTAATTAGCATTCTCTCTAACTACCTTAAGATTTTGTTCTTTCACCTGCTTAAAAAAAGAAAGTACTCTTGCACTAATAGCAGTAAGTTCTACTTCTAATTCACTTGGCGGAGTGAAATCCGTGTCTTGTACTTCAATAACGTCTCCCTTTGGAATGAATCTTCCATAAATTAACTTATGTATATTCGCTAAAACATAATATATTACACAATAATTTAAGATAGCCCCTTGTTCTACTTGAAACATATTTAGAGATTCCTCACCAGTACTTTTAGGCTTGGCATCAGAATGAAGGTCAAATGTACTATGCTTGGGGATAAAATTTAAAACTGCTTGTTCGAAGTCTTTAAAATCACCAATTTCAACTTCGTTTGTTTCAGCGGTCCCAACGTAATTATTATTTGAAGAAAAATCCTGGTATCTTTTGTCATTCTTACCTTTCTCAAGCTTTTCAATTAAAGGTAATATAAATTGTTCAAACTCAGTTATTGCTTGATTAAACACATCAGTGTCTTCACCTGCCGAAGAATCAATAAATTCTTTTAAAATATACTCTTTCATTTCACCGTCGGGCAAATTATCAATATTTAAATTTAAACTTTCTGGAAACATATCCATAACTAGTAAATAAAAAATAAATTCATATAAACTTCACAACCTAACGTTATATTCAGGATATATTAATTTGTTATAAAAGTAACTCTTTTATGTATTTGCAAAGTATTTCACTTCGAATTAAAATTACCCTTACTTATCTTACCTCAAAATTTCTATGATAGAACTAAAAAACATCAAAAAAATCTATGGAACCACTATAGCAGTTAACGATATTTCGCTTAAAATAAACAAAGGAGAGATTGTTGGTTTGCTTGGTCCTAATGGAGCAGGAAAGAGTACAACAATGAAAATGTTATGTGGCTATTTAGTTCCTGACGAGGGAGTTGTAGAGATCGATGGAAAGAATGTAAAGGATAATATGCAGTCTTCTAAAGCTAAAATTGGATATATGCCAGAAAATAATCCTTTATATAAAGATATTAGAGTGGGAGACGCGCTAGATTTTGCAATGGACTTAAAAAACGTTCCAGCAAAAGATAGAAAGAAAAGAATGGACAAGATAGTTAAAGCAACTGGATTAAAAGAAGTTTTCTTTAAACCAATTGGTGAACTTTCAAAAGGTTACAAACAAAGAGTTGGAATAGCTCAAGTTCTAGCAGGAGATCCAGAAATCCTTGTTTTAGATGAGCCTACTGAAGGATTAGACCCAAATCAAAGAGCAGAAATTAGAAAACTTATCATTGAATTAGGTAAGAACAAAACAGTAATAATCTCAACACATGTTATGCAAGAAGTTGAAGCTATGTGTACAAGAATTATTCTAGTTAATAAAGGAAAAGTTGTTGCCGATGGAGATAAAGACTCAGTAATGAGAGGGAAGAGTAAGGACGCATTAATAAAGCTAAAGTTGAAATCATCACAGGATACAAAAACAGAGATCTCAAAAATTGAAGGTGTTAAGACAGTAACTATTACAAACACTCAAGGAGGAATACAAAGCATCGATGTTACAGTAAACAATACAGATAAGTTCTTTGATGGTTTTACAAATAGACTAAAGAATAATCCATGGATATTGTTTGAATTGCAGCAAAAGCATGAAAATTTGGAAGAAATATTTAGAGATCTAACTAAAGAATGAGAGAGATTGAAATTCGTTTAAAACTTTCTAAAGAAGATAAAACACTACTAGAAGCTTGGCTTAAAAAAGAGGCTAAATTTATAAAACACATAGACCACAAGGAGTTTTACTTAGATAACCCTAAAAGTACTTTCTTTTTTACTTCAAAAGATGGATATAAAGATGCAAAAGATTATATGAGAGTAAGAATGACAGAGAAAGGAGATTCAGTTTGTATTAAAAGATTTGAGATAGATATGGAAACTGGAAAATCAAAGAATATTGATGAGATTGAATATGATGTATCCAGCGGTGAAGAAGCCTTGAGATTATTTGAGGCAATTGGTTTTACAGATAAATCTGACGTTTCAAAAACGAGGGATGTTTACGAATATATGAACTTTGAAATTGTAATTGACAAGGTGAACTCACTGGGTGACTTTGCAGAGATTGAAATTAAAGGATTCCCAGAAGACAAGGACATTCACGAGGGTTATGAAGAAATAAGAAAAAAAATAAAAAAGATTGGATTTACTAAATATATGCAATGTAATAGAGGTTATGTTTCTATGTTATGGAACCCAGATCACGATTTTACTAAAGAAATAACACTTAATTAATTTAATTTATCTATATGCAATTGCCAAAGATTAAAAAGCCAAGTTTTAAGAAACCAGATTTCTCTAAATTAAAGTCAAAATTCAAAAAACCAGACATGACAGAAGCTAAAAACTTCATGGCTGTAAATTCTAAAGGAAACTTAAGACTTTCACTTGTTTTAGCAAGAAAAGAACTTTCAAACTATTTCTCAACACCAATTTCTTACATTATTCTGACTTTGTTTGTTGTAGTTGTAGCAATAATACTATTCGCAGCATTCAACTTCCTAAAGTTTGGAACAGCAGATTTAGGTCAATTATTTACTGCAATAAGTTTCGCATTTATTATCATAATCCCCGCACTCACAATGGGAGCAATCTCAAGAGAGAAGCAAAGCGGCACAATAGAGTTTCTTTTAACACAGCCAATTACTGAGTTTCAGTTACTAATTGGAAAGTTCTTAGCATATGCATTCTTAGTTTTGATAATGCTTTTGTTAACACTTCCATTAAGCTTGATGATTAACCTAACTTCCACATTAGATTTTGGGCAAGCAGCAATGCAATACATTGGTGGACTTATCTTAGGATTATGCTTTGTATCTATTGGAATTGCTGTATCGTCATTCTTTAAAAATGAAATCGCTTCTTTATTAACATCACTATTCATCTCAGTTCTATTTATTATTACAGGAACACAGTTCTTTAACTTATTCCCAATTGAATTTCAATCACTAATAAACAAGTTCAGTCTATTAACTCACTTCCAATCAATCTCTAGAGGTGTGTTCGATATTCGAGATATTTTATACTTCTTGGCATTTATAATCGTATTCTTAAGCATTGCATACTACAAATTAGTAAGTGAAAAATACCCTTCAAAAGATAGGTATTTAGATTACTCGAGAACATTCTTAGCAGTAATTTTAGTAATTACTCTTCTAATTGGATATTTTGGACAGTTAATCCCAGGAAGAATTGATGCAACATCTAATCAAAGATATACGTTATCTTCTGCTACAGTTGATCTTCTAGGAAAGCTTGACAAAGATTTTAATATAACACTTTACTCATCTGGAAACTTACCACAAGACTTTCAGCCAATTCTTAGAGATGTAGAAGATATTTTAAGAGACTATAACTTTGCATCAAAAGGTAAAGTAGTAGTTACAGTTAAAGATCCTTCTGCAGATAATGTTGCAAAAGATGAAGCAACTACAGCAGGAATTAAGGAAAATATCTTTGCAGTTAATAATAACGACTCAAGCCAACAAGTTGCTGGATACTTCGGGCTAACCTTCCAATACGGAGACAACAAAGATTTCTTAAACTTAAGTTCTAGTGTAACAAGTCAATTAGAATTCCAATTAACAAAGAAAGTTAAAAAAGTGTCTGGAATAGATAGATCTAAAATTGCATTCATTAGTAATAATGTAAAACAGGCAAGAACAACAACTTACACTCAATTTAACGGCGATGTAAGTGAATTATTCGATGTATCAGACTTAACTATAGATGCAACAACAAAGGAGATTCCTACAGATATTAAAGCAGTTGTTTTGCCTGGTCCAAATACAAAGTTTGATGATAATGCAATAAAGGTTCTAAAAAACTACTTCGCGAACGGTGGTTCAATATTCTTATTAACAGATCCAATTGATGTAGATCCTACAGGTCAGCCACAAAAAGTTGCTGATAGCTTAGCTACATTATTTGACGACTCTGGAGTTAAAGTGGACGAAAATATTGTTTACGACTTAAGTAGTAATAATCAAATTCAAGCAGGATCTGGAGGATTTCCATTAATTATTAACTATCCGTTCTGGATAATCGCAAAACCAACTCAAGATGGAGCAAATGTAAATAAGGGAGTTGATACAGTTACAGAACTTTGGGGAGCATCAGTAAATATTGATCCAGTAAAAGTAGGAAAAAATAAAGTGAGCAGTTTGTTCGAGACATCAGCCCAATCAAATGTACAGCTACTTCCTAACGTTTCTATTCAAGTAGATCAAAAGTTTACAGCTAAAGATGATGATGGAAAAAGAACAATTGCAGCATCAATTGAAAACGAGAAAGGTGGAAGAGCAATAGTTGTAGGAGATTCGGATTTACTAAGTGATGATGTTTTAAGCGCATTAAATGGCAGACCAGGTTCCCAAGACTCACTTACAGTTGCATTTGGAATTTCTAGTATTGAATGGCTAACAAAAGATGCAGCACTATCTTCAATAAAAGTTAAAGATAGAATAGCAAGCGCATTAAATGCAGATGCAGAAAAAACTGCGCTAATTGTTGGAGTTGGAATTGTATTCCCAATAGTATTATTTGTAAGTATTGGAGGATTTAGATTCTATATGAGAAAGAAGGAATCGGAGAATATTTATGAGTACGATGAAGATTAATCAAGAACTTTACCACCTCAACTAATCTTGTAGCCCTCCTTTACTGGAGGGTTACTATTCTCTCTGGAGTGGCAGTTGATCAGTTACTGGTTGTGTGTTTCGGGTTGCGAGTTGAATCTCAACTATTATTCAACCTGTAACCCGTAACCCGTAACCGTAACCGTAACTATTAACTCATAACTCCCTCAATAACATCCACAACTTTTTGAGGAGCATCAAGAATTATCTTAGAACTCGCAACTTCTATACATTCGTCAATACTTCTACCATTGAATCCTTTTCCAGTCTTAATCTGATTAAGCGAAAGGAGAATTGTTTGATAAATTTGTTTAGAAGTAAGGTTGTCTTTTTGAATGATTATAAAGCCTAGGCCAGTTTCTTCAAGAATCCTTGCGTTCTTTGTCTGTTCATCTCCTGAAGTCCAAGGAATAGGCATTAGAATTGATAATTTGCCTAATGCTAGGAGCTCAGTGATAGTATTTGCACCAGATCTTGAAAATATGACATCTGCTTTGTTAAAAACAGCACCAATTTCGTTTGATTTAACATAATCTACTGGAACATACCTTATTGAAATATCTCCAGGAAGTTCCTTTTTCATTTCTATAGCTTTCTGGTAATCATTTGTAGCTGTAGAGTTGCCAGTCTGATGAATAATATTACATTCCTGTAATAAGTTTGGAAGATACTCAAAAACTCTTTTGTTAATTTCATGAGCTCCTTGGTTGCCACCCGTAATATACAAAGTAGGTTTTTTGGGATCTAGATCTTTAATTAAGTCAGTCGATTCAATTTTAAAAACCTCCCTTCTAATCGGGTTTCCAGTGAGAACTGTTTTGTTAGAAGGGAAAAATTGTTTAGAACTTTCCCAAGATATACAAACCTTATTTGCAAATTTACTAATTATCTTATTTGCTAAACCAGTAACAATAGTCTGCTCGTGGGTAATAATCTTAATTCTTAAAACCCAAGCGATAATCACAACTGGAACGGCTAGGTACCCGCCGAAGGATACAACTATTGCGGGTCTGTTTCTTAGTAAGATTAGCTTAGACTGAATAAAACCGTAGAATATCATCAAGATACTGAGTACTGATGGTAAGAAATTCTGTAATGTCCATTTTCTATTTAGTTTTCCTGTTTTTAAATCTATAAATTTAATTCCTGCCTCTTCCACAAGTTTAAATTCCGGAGATACCTCTGTATTCCCCTGCTGATTATATTTATGCCCAACCCATAGAAAATTTGTATAGCCTCTTTTCTTAAGTTCAGAAATAACTGCTAATGCTGGAGTTGCATGGCCTCCTGTGAAAAGAATTAAATTAGATTTTTTAGACATAATATTTTATTAAAATACGACTAATTCTATCACAAAAAGTGCTGAAATTACTTGACATGGAATTGCGAAAAATCTAATATGGAATGTAATAGTAATAATGCACAATGACTATAAAAAGCCGAAGAAAAAACTTCATATCACTTATATCGCTTGCGATCCTTATAGCGCTATTTATATTCTCCCCGATTGCTCTAAATGCACAAGTTAACATTAACAGTAGTAATGGTGGTTCTAAATCTCAGTTCTACGAATTGACAGACTCTGCAATAAGTTTTGATGAGCCAGCTCCTGCTACAGGTCAGCAAGTTAATAACGATTTTTTAAATATCTTTACTACACAAACTGTAGACTCAAATGGAAATGTAATCTATAAAACAGTGTTTGATTCAATTTCTGAAACTATACAAGATAGTCCAATAATCCCAGACTTTATAAAAAAGTTTATAGCTAATAATAGTGTTCCAACAACCGTATCATTCGGAGTTTTCTTAGCACTATTGCCTTTGTTAATCTCATTTCTTCCATTACTACTTGCACCACAGTTATTATTAGTTCTTTTAGCCTCTATTTTTGGAGAGAGGAAGAATGTTTTAGGTATTGTTTATGATGTTAGATCAACAAAACCAATACCATTCGTAGTTGTAAGGGTTTTTAAGGCAGGAAGTACACAACTTATTGTTCAAAAAATTACAGATTTGCAAGGAAGATATGGGTTTGTTTTATCTGAAGGAAAATACAGAGTTTCTGTTCAACAGAGTGGATACGAATCATTTCAGAAAGATATTGAAATCACTCAAGATGTTGATTTATTCGCCGAAGACATTCCACTTGGAGCAGGCAAGAATATGAATTTTTTCCAAAAAGTTAGTATTTGGTACAGAAACCTTAGAGATTTCTTACTTAAATATTCAATTTGGTTATCAATAGTTGGTTTTTTATTTTCATTTATAGCTTTCTACTTAAGAAGATCAACACTAGACTTAATTCTATTAGTACTTTACTCATTAATTTTAGGATTCTACTTCTTAGTCAGAGTTAAAAACTCAAGAAGAAGATGGGGAATTGTTAAAGATAGTATTACAGGTCTAGCAATTTCTGGAGCATTTGTAAGAATATTCGATAAAAAAAACAGTTTATCAGACACGCAGATAACAGATGATAGCGGTAGATACAGTTTTTATGTAGACCCTGGTGAATACTCTTTATATGCACAAGCATATGGTTATAGATTCCCATCTGATAAGCAATCAACTGAAGTTAAATCTGTGAATACTGCAAAACTATTAGGGTTCAAAGGTGATAAACCTCAATGGGTAGATAAACAAATATTTGTAGACTCAGATAAACATAGCTCAACACCTGCACCTGCATTTAATGTAACTAATACAAAAGTATTGCCGTATAAATCAGAAAATTTAAATAGTCCTTTTAATTAATCATACTAATTGCAAATGAATAAGATACTTTCAAAAAACACAAGAATGCTGCTAGCAATAGTATTAACTATGTTTCTTACAGTTAACATTAAATTAACTGCACAGACAAAGAACACTATAGAGTATAAAACTTCTATAATAGACCAAAATCAAAAACCAATGCCAGACGGAAATTACAATTTCAGATTTGCAATTTATAATTCTGCAAATGGTGGATCTGCATTATGGAGTGAGGACAGGTTTGGTGTCCAAGTAAGAAGGGCAGCGATTAGTATAGACTTAGGAAGTATAAATCCGTTCCCACAAAATCTTTTCAAAAATACATCACTCTACCTACAGGTTTGTATGGATGCAAATTTAGCTGGTGGAGATGGAAGTGGAGAATGTGCAGGAGCATTTGAAGAAAATTTCAAACCAAGGAAAGTAGTTACAGGTGTACCATGGGCATTTAATGCAACATCGCTAGGACCAGTAAATACTAACACAGGAGAAACAGCGTATAATCTAGAAACATTTGGTAGTGATAGTACTCTTTTAAACTTAAGTTTTAACGATATATCAAAATTTTCAGTTAATTCA
This sequence comes from Candidatus Dojkabacteria bacterium, assembly GCA_047445235.1. Lineage (GTDB taxonomy): Bacteria > Patescibacteriota > Dojkabacteria > J137 > J137 > JBDSRX01. The sequence goes on from JBLGEO010000019.1 coordinate 37,441, forward strand.
ACAGGAACAGTTAAATTGACAACTGACTCTGATATTTTCTTTGGAGATACAATATCATTAAGAAATTCTGATTCTCCAGAAACTGCAGGAGCAAATATGGTTGGAGTATCTACTGTTGGTTTACAAAATCTTACTGGAAATAACCTACAGACTGTACTAACAAACTTAGATCCATTATTAAGATGGAAAGCAAATGGAGCATCAGTGTTTTATAACGGAGGAAATGTTGGAATTGGAACAAACGGCCCGGCCTATGCTTTAGATGTTGTAGGTACAGGTAATTTCTCAAATGGAATTATTGTAGGAGGTAATACAAATGCAGTAGCTGGTGGGATTAGATTTAATGGTGGAAATTTTGAAGGTTTTAATGGAGTTGTTTGGGCACCTTTGGGCGGAGGCTCATCTGCCACTACTGATAATGGAGCAGGTTTAACTTATGTTACAAATACAACTAACTCATTTGCAATTGGTGGAGCAACTGCAACTGCACCTTTCTCATTTGATCCTATAGCAGGTGCTTTAATTAGGAGAAATACAACAATTAGAAACGACCCGGCTACTATAATGCCAAACTTACTAACGTTAGACTCTTCTGGTGCATTTGCACAAGTTGGAGGTAATAAGAATGGAATTACAGGTACTTTTGCCTATACACCAAACGCCGGTGATGGAACTCAAATTTATAATACTCAAGAATCAGTCTTAGTAATTAATGCAGGTGATGGTACAGATATTGATAGAGCTAGAGGTTTTAGAACAACGATTGTAAATAACTCTAGTGGATTAGTAGGAGGTGCTTTCAATTTCTCAGGAATAAATACTAACAACGCTACTGAACAATTTCAAACAGGATTAAATGCAACACTTCAAAATAACGGAACTATTACAGGACAAATGTCTGCAGTTACTGGAAATTCCAATAACTCTGGAGACTCTGGTTTCTTTACAGTAGGTGTTTCAGGTACCACTACAAACAACGTAGGAGGAACAACGGATCAACTAGCTGGTGGATATTTTCAAACAACGAATAATGGAACAACCGACTTTCAATATGCAAGTAGAAGTATAGTTAATAATAATGGAGTTATCAATATTGCTTTAGAGGGGACATTAAATGGAGTAGATAATGACGGATCGGCTCCAGTAATGTATGGATTTAAAACAAGTGCTTCAAATAACGCACCAGGAATAATAGGAAGTGATACTTTTGGAATACATAATGACGCAGATAATGCTGGAACTGTAGGAGCATTGAAGGCAACTTATAATATTGCAGCAAACGGTAACATTGTTGGTGGTGACCTTACAGGAATAGAAAATCATTCTGTAAACAATGGAAATGTAGGCGCTAATCAAAGAGGTATAGAAAATGATATTAATAATGGCGGGAGTGTTTCAGGCAACTTGATAGGATATGATGCTAACGTTTTCAATGGCGGTACAGTAGGTGGAGATCTAATTGGGCTTTATTCAGCTGTAACATCATCTGGTACCCAGGGTAATAAGTATGGATTGCTTTCAACTGACGGTACTACTATTGTTCATTTAAATTCAAACGATACTTATGCAATTGATACTACAGGTGGAGCAGTAAAATTTAGTAATCAAGCAATAGTGGGAAATAGCATTGGTGCAGATGAAGCTGGAGCAATTAGATTTAACGGAGCGACTTTTCAAGGATTTGACGGAGCAATATGGAACTCTTTAGGAGGAAGTGGCTTTAGTCAATGGGGTAATAATGGTGCAGATATTTTCTTTGATACCGGAAATGTTGGAATTGGAACAAATGCTCCAGATCCAGCAGCAATGCTAGATGTTAATGGAAGAGCTAGAATAGTTGATGGGCTAGGAATAGGCCAACTAAATGATTTTGCTTATCTTCTAGAAGTAAATGGAGCAGCTCAATTTGCAAATGAAATTGTAGTCGGAAACAGTTTAGCAGATGTAACTGGTGGGATTAGATTTAACGGGACTGATTTCCAAGGTTACGATGGAGTTTCTTGGAATAATCTTGGTGCAGGTGGAGGTTCGAGCCAATGGTTAAATAATGGTGCAGATATTTATTTTGATACAGGCTCTGTAGGTATTGGTTCAACATCAAGTGGTAACTTTGCACTAGAGGTAACAGGACAAATTTACTCAACAAACGGTATTGTTACAGACGGTCAAGTAGCAATTGGCACAACCATAGGAGCATATACTTTTGAAGTGAATGGTAGTTCTAATATTAGTGGTGAGGCAACGTTTGGTAATAGCGTTGGAATTCAAAGTGCTCCAGATCCAGCATATGGATTAACAGTATCGGGGTTTACCCATCTAACTACTGATACAAGAATAGATTCTGCATTAACTATTGGAGTGGGAGCAGATCCAGGAGGACTTTATACTCTAGAAGTAACTGGTCAATCATTATTTAATGATAATATTGGGATTAATACAGCACCAGATAACTTATTTGCCTTAAACATTTTGGGAGATGTAAATGTTAACGGAACTATATATGTTCAAAACGGAGCTCTTTGCGTGGATGGTGGAACAGGATGTCCAGCATTATCACCAGGAGGAATTTATGGAGACTTAGCTTATGAAGAGTTTGATGTTGCTGAGAATATCTTAGCAAATGCAGACGTAGAAGCTGGGGACATTGTCAGCGGATTGAATGGACAGCAGGAAGTTGTTAGAAAAACAGAAATTGCAAATGAGTCGACAATGTTAGGAGTTATTTCTACAAACCCTGGCTCTCTTGGAGGATTTAACTTAAAACCTCGAGATGGATTTAAGGTATTGCCATTTGTATTAAGTGGTAGAGTACCGGTAAAGGTTTCAACTGAAAATGGCAGAATCAATGTTGGAGATGCTATTACAAGCTCGTCAGTACCAGGAGTAGGAATGAAGGCTACTGACTCTAAAGTAAAGATCTTAGGTTATGCGATGCAAACTTATGATGCAGCTGGTGTTGGAGAGATTATTGTAATATTCCAACCAGGGTACTTACCATAATAGTTTAGAGTTACGAGTTGTGGGTTACTAGTTTAATAAAATTAAGAGAGTCCGCCTAGGTGGACTCTTTCTTTATGGTGTTATTTGATCCTAAGTCAGCATTATACAAGGCTGTGTCACAGCCTATTCATAATCCCTGAGTACTTCGGCAAGCTCAGTATAAACTCCGTCGAGGGATCTCTCACAGCAGAGTGATTCCTCCGCTCATTTCATCCTGCTATTGCGGGACTTATTCGGTCGAAATGATCAAAGTATTCAACCCTTAACCCGCAACCCGTAACTTCTATTCCTGCCAGGTATTCAGAGTAATGTAACTTATCATGTGATTAAGTGCCAGACGAAGACTATTGGTGGTAATGTACAGAATTATTCTGCCAATTGCTTTTCGGACCATTTAATTCTTTTTGCATGGTCTTGGCCGAACATCATTCTTGTTGTTGCTTCCACAAATGGTAAGAAACTGAAGGTAAGAAGAGACACTATATTTAAAGGAAGCTCTATTATTAAGAGTAAAGCTAATTTAAGATAGCTCATATCTTTTGGTTTTTCTGGGATTAAAAGGATTTTTAGAATTGCAGTAGGGATCAAGAATATACTAGTAATGTTTAATATAGTAGAAATCATTCTTGGTGCTGTAAACGAAACAACGTAGTTATCTAACTCATGGTTTAACAACAATAAAATTGGGATACCAAATGCAATTAAAAACGCTATAACTTTACTAAGCACAAATACTTCAATTAAGTGAATTGCCTTTGTTATTCGCTCAATAAAGCTTATTTTTGAAGCAGAAAAAATAGTTTTAATACCTATTGGGAAACTAATAACTCCCCAACCCCATCTTAGGTACTGTTTGTATTGATCAAAGTGATTCTTAATATACTTAGGATCGTAAATAGCATCTGCAGAAAGTGGAATAAAGAATACTTCGCAGTGCCAGTCTGCATTTAAATATAGATATGGTCTCCAGTAGAATGTTGTATCGTCAATACCAAGAGATGTATCCCAATAGTTTACTTTCTTCATTAAGTCTAAACTTAAGGTATAGCAAGAGAAAGTTTCTCTTCTATTTCTCTCCATTACAGAAGAAGCTAGAATTGGTATTGTTAAACTTATTGATAGGATTCTTATAAATAGAGGAACATCCCAATAGTTATTATTAAATGTATATACTGCAGTTTGATAGTATTTCTGGCTTCGCTTATCTGCTTGTAGCCATTTATATGCTAGAGCAGAGAAGTAATCTTTATGAAAAGTAATATCACCGTCTGGTGCTGTTATAAGAAAATCTTTAATATTTTCTCCTCGTTTTTCTAATTCTTCTACAGAATTTCTGGCTCCCCAAGTTCTATTTGCAGCAGCACCAATTGCTTCCCCAGTCATTCCGTCTGGGTGAGTAAAACACATTAACCTATCTCCAAAAAAATCTCCAAAATCTCTTTTTAGATACTCGCCTCTTTTTGCGTACTCTGGGTCTTTGATTGCTTTTCTTTGTTCTATAGAGACAGTCAGGTAAAGTTTTTCTTTTGGATAGTTTTGAGCAATAATTCCTCTAATAGTTCTGCTTAGAACGTCGTAACTTTCTCCATAGTTTGCAATAACAATGAGTTGTTTTGGGAAGAGATCTGCTGGAACTTCTTCTGGATTAGGAAATTTACTTCTGTCTAGTTTCTTACATTCTTCTAACCAGTTCTTGCCCATATCAATTCTGTATCGTACGTATCCTATTGAACCTCCAACTGTTACAATTAGCGCTCTGAATAGCCAATAAACTGAAAGAACAATTATAAAGTTTATAATTAGAAGCGGAATAGAGTTACTTCCAATAATTGGTAGTAATATTAAAAACCACATTAAAAAACCAGGAATTATTTCTAAAACTCTCTGAATAATTTTATCTAAGTTCCATTTATTTTCCATATATAATTATAACATTTTAGTCACATTTTTATATATTCCTAGTATATATTAGAACGGTACATAGGGAGCAGGGTCTACTGCCACGTTATCTTTAAATAGACTTAAATGCAAGTGGACTCCTGTGCTATTTCCAGTTGTTCCCATAAACATAATTAATTGTCCTTGCTCTACATGATCCCCTTTCTTAACCCAAATGTCACCGTTTCCATGATAATAGTGGCTAACAATTCCACCTCCATGGTCAATTCTAACGTTATAACCTTCACCATACTCAGACCAACCTGCATAAGTAACGACGCCACTAGCAATAGCAGAGATTGGACATCCAGGCCACATTGCTAGGTCCACACCATTGTGATAACTTAAAAAACCTCTAGACTCCGAATAACCAGCACACCTTGAATCTTGTAAAGGATTAGTGAACACACCTGTCGGAATATCTGCTAACTCTGCAATACCATTGTTTTTAATATTTCCATCAGGAATAAAAAGTTTCTGTCCAGAAGAAAGTGTGTATGGTTCATTTAAATTATTAAATTGCTCAATATTAAATTTATTAGCTTCTGTATTAGTAAGGCTAGCTGTGTTAATAATACTGTCAATTGTATCTCCGTTTTTAACCTCGTATAAAACCCCGTTTATCTCTGGAATAACTAATGTTGTTCCTTCATCTAGTTTTCCTGAAAGAATTGCTCCAACGCTGAGTGTTTTTACGTTGGCCCATCTTATTGTATCTGTAGTAATTTTAAATTGAGCTGAAACTGAACTTAAAGTATCTCCACTTATAACTGTATACTTTTGTGTGTTTACTCCTAGGCCAAAATCACTAGATTCTGCTACAGTTTGAATTGATCCACCTTGTGCTAGTAAATCGTTAGAACTAAATATTCCGTTAGATTTTTCAATTCCATTTGCACTAGCCTCTATTCTAGAGAATAATCCAAATACAACTATACTTATCGTAATAAAAAGGAGAATAACGTGAGAAATATTTTTATAAGCATAACTTCGTCCCCAGAAAAGTTTACTAACTAATTTCGATTTACCCTTGCTAACCATTACACTTGTACCTCTTGAAAATTTTAGTGCAACATCCTTTGCTGCATCTTTAGAGGCATTAAGTCTTTGTATTCTTGGATCAGGCTCAGGTTTCTTTTTTCTTATATAGATTACTTTCTGATTCATTTTATTTAAAGGCTTCTTCTAATTGCTTCCAAGATGGCTCGACTAAAATTTCTTGAGTATCATCTTGCCTATCTATAATTATTATTGGAACACTTCTATAACCTCCATTTATTTCTAGAACTATAGCTGCAGCATTTACATCCTCATCAATATTGATGGTTTCGTTTACAATTATGTTATTTTCGGCAAAAAATCTATCAGCCAAGAAGCAATCCCCGCAGAATGTAGTTTTGTATAGTTTTATACTTTTATATTTCATGGGTTAGAGATGAAGAAGCGATCCCGACAAATCGGGATCGCTTATATGATATTAGAACTGTACCTTAACGTTTTCTCTTTCTTCAGCTCCAGAAACTTCGAAGAACTTTCTTGGCATTATTTTAAAGAAACCAGCAATAACACTGTTTGGAAAAGTTGTTATTTTTAGGTTTAAGTCTCTTACAGTACCGTTGTAGTATCTTCTTGCAGATTCTAAGTCCGTTTCTATTTCTTGTAATGAAGTTTGAAGCTTCATGAAGTTTTCATTAGACTTTAGTTCAGGATAATTTTCTGCAACAGCAAATAAAGTTTTTAATGTACTTCTTAATTCACCCTCCATTTTCCCTAACTTCTCTGGATCTGATCCAGCATTCATCATTCCGGATCTTAAAGCTGCTACTTTCTCGAAAACATCTTTCTCTTGTTTTGCATATCCTTTTACAGTTTCTACAAGATTAGGAATTAAATCGTATCTCTTTTTAAGTTGAACATCTATCCCGCTCCAAGCTTCATCTATCAATACACCTAAGCTTCTTAATGAGTTGTAAATTCCAAGAACTAAGATTGCAACAACACCCGCAATCACTGCAAAAATGCAAAGACAGGCAAGTAGAATAGCTAATATGTCCATATCAATACTTTAATAAATATATGGTTCTATTATAGTTCACTAAAAAGATATCTGCAAATATTAAAACTACTCGTAAATTCATCGAAAACTTTTACTGGACTTTATATATAACTATTTTATATAATCAGTATAAAACTTAAAGAGTTCTCTGAAGGAGAACGAAATTTAGTTTTAACTGTCCTGAGTTTATCGAAGGACCTAATAGTTTTAGTTATTATATTTTCTAAATGAACAAGACTCTAGAGAGTTTTAAGCTTAAAGAAGCTTGGACGTACTTATTTAAAGAAAAACAGTGGGGTTTAAAATTATTACTTCCAGTTGTACCTGCAGTGGTCTTTGGGTTAATAGCAGCACCAATTTTTATAATATTCACATTACTAGTTTTCAATGCAGACGCTAAGCCAACTGGGAATGCTTTTACAGCAGCAGGAGCTTTAGGAACAATTCTTCTACTTTGCCTTTGTTGCGTTATTGTTTTATTTGCTGTGGTTCAATCAATAATTAGTTATTGGTATCAATATGAGTATACTCAAATCGCTTTAGAAGACAGAGAGAGCGTTTTATTGACTAAACCAAGCAAGATGGATGTAATTAAGAAAGCAGTCAAATTAGCCCTTGTTAATTTAATCTACAACATTCCAACAAGCATTCTTTTAGGATTTTTTTATGCACTATTTATAGTTACAGGTGGAGTAAGACAAACTAAGTATGTATACGGAGTAATGAACACTGGTAGTCTTAGTGCTATAGGAATTCTTTTACTTTGTATAGTAATGTTGATAGCTGTATTTATAGTTTTACCTTACAACTTCTATATTGTGCAAACTGCAAAAGTAGTTTTAATTAGAACTAATACATTTAGAGAAGCTTTTAGAGTTAGAACAATAATGGGTATTGCTA
>JBLGEO010000020.1:0-3813 GCA_047445235.1 Candidatus Dojkabacteria bacterium
TAAAAGAAAAACATAATACTTCACATCACTTAATTATGTCTGGAAACGAGAGTGCAACTTTAGGGACTATTAACGCAGGTGCAAGAGTGTATTATTCCTACCCTATGACTCCAACAAGCGCCATAATGGAACATTTGGCAGATTATGCACACCAGACAGGAATGATTGTTAAACAGGCTGAAGACGAGATAACAGCAAGTGCGATGGCAATTGGCTCTATGCATATGGGTACACGAGCTTTAACAGGTACTTCCGGTGGAGGCTTTGACTTAATGACAGAACATGTAAGCTTAGCTGGAATGATTGAAGTTCCATTTGTATGTATATTAGGACAAAGACCTGGACCAGCGACAGGAATGCCTACATGGACAACTCAAGGAGATTTAATGCTAGCAATTAATGCTGGCCATGGTGAATTTCCAAGATGTGTTATGGCTGTAAAAGATGCAGAAGATACCTACTATAAAATTCAAGAAGCATTTAATATTGCAGAAAAATTCCAAATTCCTGTTGTTGTTTTAACAGACAAATATATTGCTGAAAGTTCTTTTCAAATAGATAAATTGGACGAAGGAAAAGTTCCAATATTAAGAGGAAATTTAGTTGTAGATCAAAAAGAACTAGATGAATTAAAAAGTACAGACAGGTACAAATTAGTAGAATCTGGAATCTCTAAAAGATGGCTTCCAGGTAGTAAAGCAGAAGGATACAACGCACAAAGTGATGAGCACGATGAAGAAGGAAATCTAACAGAGGAAGCAATTCCTGCCGAACAGATGATGGAAAAAAGATTAAATAAAATGAAAACTTTAATTAAGGATTTGCCCGAGCCAGAGATTTTTTCCAATCGACATAATCTCACTTTACACTTAGGACAGAAACCGGAGGTTAAAACTAATACAAAGATAATAAATCTGATTGGTTGGGGAAGTACATATTGCGTAGTTAAAGATGTAATGAAAGAATATTTAAAAGATGATGTAACTGTAAATTACTTTCATTTAGAATATCTTTGGCCACTTAAGACAGAAAAATTAACAAAGTTTTTAAAAGAGAATCCAAACACTATCCTAATCGAATGTAATCACACAGGGCAACTTGGAAAGTTAATTAGAATGGAAACAGGGATTGAAATTAAGAATAAAATATTAAAGTGGGACGGTAGACCTTTCTTTTTGGAAGAATTAAAAGAGAAAATAGATAGTTTTACAAAATAAATATGAAAAGAAAACTAATATTTACAATTCTCATTATTATAATAGCAATTATCGCACTGTTCATTTATTCAAGAACATTATCTGATACGAACATTGTAGGCGGCGGAGATATATTTTTCTATTACAAAGAGGATACAAAAAAATGTGACCTTGTAGTTGCAAAAGAGAAACAGTCATTCTTATTTGAGACTGAAGAAGATTGTAAATTAGCTAATAACATTAAATAAATTATATGGGAGCATGTTGCACACCAAATTACGATTACGAATCTGGGGATGTAAAAGTTTCTGATTACACCTCGAGTAACCAGCCAAACTGGTGTGGAGGTTGTGGAGATTATGCTATTTGGAGTGCTATTAAAAGGGCTTTAGTAGAATTAAATATTTCTAATCACGAAGTGCTACTCTGCTTTGATATTGGTTGTAATGGAAACATGAGCGATAAGATTAAAGGTTATAGAATACATTCCCTTCATGGAAGAGTTCTTCCTTTAGCAGCTGGTGCAAAATTGGCAAATCCAAATGTTAAAGTTATTGCATTTGCTGGAGATGGAGCTACATATTCCGAAGGTTTAAATCATTTTGTAAATTCAGTTAAATCTAATTATCCAATTACATTCCTTGTACACGACAATGGTAATTATGGATTAACAACTGGGCAAGCATCAGCAACAACGCCAGAACACGCACCAAGAACTGCAAGCCCAGATGGTCCAACATCAAGTAGATTAAATCCAATAGAACTTGCTTTAACTTGTTCTCCTGGATTTGTGGCAAGGGGTTTTAGTGGAAACATTAGACAGTTAGTTGAGATATTTAAAGAAGCGATAATGTATCAGGATAAAGGGTTTGCCTATGTAGATATTTTACAATCTTGCCCTACTTATAATAAGGAGACTACACACGATTGGTACTTACAAAGAGTATTTGATATTAAAGACAATAAGAATTATGATCTTCATGATTTAAAACAAGCAAAAGAAATTGGAACCGATATGGAGAACAAGATTGCAACTGGAGTTTTATATAAGAACGAAGCAATCCCAAGTTATTTGAATCGATTAGAATATAGAAAAGATTATAAAACCACTCTAGTAGAAGAAGTAACAAAGCACTCTACTCTCGAACTTCAAAAACTTTATGTATAAAATTTTAAGCAAACTTTTTGAAAAAATTACTCCAAAAGAATTTGTAAAACTAATCATAGTTTTAGAAGTTTCTGTCTCTCTATTTCTAGCATCAGTAGTTATTAATAATAACGATACAGTTCCAGGTAGAGGTTTCGAATCTGCTAAAGTGAATGTTATACAAGTAAGCTCTACAATAGTAATCTTTACTACATTCGTATTTCTAGCTTTTGCATTATTTAATTATTCCAACAATGTTCAAGATCTAAAAACAGGTTTTAAAAAGATATTTAAGTCACTTGGAAGTATTCTGTTTATCGGCTTGCTATCAGTCTCTTTAATAGTTTCCACAAGGATTTCTCCATTTTTAAATATAGCAACGCAAGGAAACTTTTTTAGGTTCCAAGGGTTAAGTACATACCTTCCAATGATTTTATGCTGCTACATTTTATATAGATGTATTAACAGAAAAACATTCCATATCATTGCTGCATCAATAATATTGTCCGGAATATTTCAAGCATTTATGGCTTTTACACAAATATTCTCTTTGTTTAAAAATGATCCTTCTAAGTTAACCGAAGGTATTTGGGTAAATGGGTATTATGGTCAAGCAAACTTTTTCTCAGGACATTTAATGATTGCGATAATATTAGCTTCATATTATCTTTCGACTAAATCTTTAAAGTTTATAAAAGATAAGAAACAAAAATTAGCAGTAATATTTCTTTGCATTGTTACTTTAACAATTCTAATTACAGCAATGATTTTGTCCTATTCAGAATGGGGGTGGGTTAGTTTAGCTGCATCTGCAATTATAATTTTCTCTTTTGAACTAATGCCTAAAAAAATATTCAGATTATTTATTGTTGTTTTTACTATACTTGTTTCTGCTGGATCACTATTTCTAATCTCACATTTTCCTAGATACGAATTAAGGATAGAAATATGGCAGAGGATAAGAGATATCTTTGTAACTAATATTAATAATGGTGATTATAGATATGTAGTTTTCGGATTTGGATTCGACACACTAGCTGATGTATTTAAGCTTTTTGGAAACTTTCCAACATTAATAATTGATAGGGCTCACAATATTATTTTTGATATTCTTATTCAAACAGGAATTGCCGGAATTGGATTTTTTGTAATAGTTTTAGGAAGACTAGGTTTAGAATTTAAAAAAGTTACTAGCAATAGATTACTGTTTTTTATAACTGCGGCGTTTATGTTATTTCTGTTCAAGTCGCTTGTAAACGAATATTCAATCACTAATTTCTTTCAGTGGTTAATATTAGGAGCATGTGCTTTGAAAGTACTTATTATTGATGAAGATGATGATCCACATTTAGGAAGCGATGAAAAGCCTGAGATACATGTAGGCTCAGCAAATAGCTAGGCCTGTGCCACAGCCTCGTTATTATTATGTTATCCCGCACTTGATGCAGGATCTAGTGTAGCGTTGTGGCG
>JBLGEO010000021.1:0-19113 GCA_047445235.1 Candidatus Dojkabacteria bacterium
ATAACGTAGAAATGGGCGACACGAATGGAGCTGTAAAACTTACCCTAAATTCGATCTGCAATGCGACAACAAACACCACACATGCTTGGTCCACAACTGTAGCCTCCGCAGAAGTGTGCAATGTCTTTGACGATAATGCAGATACTGATACAATTACAGGTGTTAACTTTAGTAGAAGTGATTTGTACTTTGAATTAACATTTGATCCTTCTGGAATGTGGACTACACTATCTTCACCGCCTGCAGGTATAGAGATTTTCCCAAGAACCAAGCTAAGAGCAGCCCCAAGTGCCTTTATTGTACAAAGTCTAAGCGGATTCAGTGCAGATCAGTTCTTACAATTAAGTCCTTCTCTAGCTAACAATAAAATTCAAATAGATTTTGTCAAAAGTAACGAAGGTGGCTTCCGGGTAAGTGAAGAGGGTAAAATACAATTTAAGGACAAAGATGCCGAATGGATCAATATTGCAGATAGTGCAGAAGTTTCGGATGGGTTTCTTTGGGAACAAAAAGGCAAAGATATCTTTTTAACTTCAGATTTAGAAACGAGTAATGGTCTAAGTTATATTAAAGTTTCAGGAAAAGGAAAACTTACTTTTAATAGTGAAGCTATCGAATTTAGAGATAGTAGTACAAATGATTGGAAAGGCTTAAGTGGTTTATCAATCAAGAAATAGATTTGATAGAAATACACAACTAGATCTTCCTAACCAAATGCTATACTAGGTTAGCAAATCAAATATCAAACTAAACTTTATAAAAAAACTATATGAACGTTTTACAAGATCCTTTCAAGCAAAGAAAAATCAGAAAAACTGATAATCTATATAAGTTCATTATTGCAGGTTTAGCTTTGGTAATATTAGGTGGTGGAGTTTATTTATTCATTATTAAACCAAGGCAAGCTGCTGTTGCAGGCGATTCAACTCAGGCTGCTGATACGGCAAAATATAATGCACTAGTTGATAAAGTAAAGAAAGTTATTCTTGTTCCAGACGAAAACCCGACTATTGCGACAATTGCTAACTTGGACGAAGTAAAAAAACAGAATGCTGCTTTCTATTCTGATGCAAAAGAAGGCGATACTGTAATTATTTTTTCTACAAAGGCTCTAATATATAGAGAAAGTGAAGGCAAGATTATTAACGTAGCTCCTGTAACAAAAGAGGCTAGTACAACGCCTGCACAGTAATAATCGCTAAATTAGCACCTCGCAATTTTCTTGCTAGGTTTTGAGTACTTTTGTTGTATAATTTATTCTGTCTGACTTATCAGATTTGAATTTAGCTAATTTAGTTTAAAATATGCCTAAGCTTACTCCAGTAAAAACTCTTCCAAAAAGAGCAGTCAACAAAGTAAAAAATTTCAACTTATTTCGATCACTAAAAGGTATTGCTAGCAATAAAGATATTCTTAGAAAGATTGGGGTAACTATTTTTATAGTCATTATCTATAGAGCATTAGCTCAAATTCCACTTCCTGGAGTAGATATGACTGCATACAAATCACTATTTGAGAATAAAAGTATTAGTGAAGTAAACTACTTATTCACAGTATTCACTGGAGGAAGATTGGAAACACCAAGTATTATCGGATTAGGATTAGCAGCATACATTAACGCTTCTATCATAATGCAGATTCTACCTTATGCAATTCAAAGATTAAAGAACCTACAGCAAGAAGGAGAAAGAGGAAGACAAGCAATAAACCAAATAACAAGATTTATAACTTTTCCATTAGCATTTGTATATTCTCTAGCTTATGTTGGATTAATTTCACAGACTGACTTCAACCAAGGAGTTGGCACACCTCTATACCTAGTAACTCATCTTAATGGTGAAACTTGGCCAGCACTTTCTAAAGTTTTGTTCATGGCTTTAATTCTTGCAGCCGGAACAGTTTTACTTATGTGGCTTTCGGAAGTTATTACAGAAAAGGGACTTGGAAATGGATCATCCGTAATCATCTCAATTGGTATCCTTTCAAGCTTACCAGCTTTATTAAAAATCGATTTTGATAGATTAGATATAAATAATATTATTCAACAAGTTATTAAGGGAAATACTATTGCTTTAACTAACCCGTCTACAATTGCCATTATCGGAACGATAATTGGGTTTATAGTCGTTGTTTGTGCAATTGTATTCATTAACGAATCTCAGAGAAGGTTACCAATTCAATACGCTAGAAGAGTTAGGGGTGCAGACATTGGAAGAGGTTCAAATCTACCAATTAAATTTACTGTGACTGGAGTTATGCCTGTTATCTTTGCATACGCTTTATTATCTTTGCCTCAGCTTATTGTTCCACTTATAGAGAAAAGCACAGGTACAACAGAGTTTATAACATCACTCAAAAATAGTTTCTTATTCGCAAACCAATCTCAAACAATTACAACAAATACAATTATCTATGATGTTGTTTACTTCGTAGCAATTGTTGTGTTTGGATTGTTCTACGCATTTATTGTTCTTAACCCTAAAGAAACTTCAGAAAACTTACAGAAATCTGGAGCATTTATTCCAGGTGTAAGACCAGGACTTTCAACTCAAAACTATTTAACAACAGTGTTATTAAGAGTTGGATTTGTAGGATCGTTTTTACTAGCAGTAATTGCAATTATACCTGTTGTTGGTAGATACCTTGTATTGTCTTCAACTCAACAAAGCTTAGCTTTACTATCTGGAATTGGAGGAACAAGTGTTTTAATCTTAGTCGGAGTTCTACTGGATACTAAGAGGCAATACGATTCTCTAATGGCAACCAAGAACTATCAGAAGTTTATCGCATAGAAATCATCAAGGGTTTTAAAGGGGCGACCTTCGGTCGCCCCTTTCTTATTCATCATCCCGAGCGTAGCCGAGGGATCTCTTACTGCAGAGTGATTTCTCTACTCATTTCATTCGAACAGAATGAACGCAACGTCACCTAGGTTCATGAAAGCTAAAGAGTAATATAGGTGGTAAGGTCATGGTAAAATTGCTAAATGAAATCTCCCTTATCTTACAAAGGAATAATCTATAGAGTCTTCAACTCCGGCGCTCAAGACAAAGTTGTATACCTAATCCAGGAAGATGGCACTAAGCTTGCATGTATTGCGAAAAGTGTGAAAAAGGCAGGAAGCAGGAAGGCACATGCATTAGAAATAGGAAACTTGGTAACGCTAAAAGCACTTCCAGGAAACCTAGCTTCAATTACAGAAATGTCTCTGGTTAAAGAGTTCAACGACTGGAAAAAGGATTTTAAAGGAATGGTTCTTTTACAACTTCTTTGTGAAGTTATGGATGACTTCTGTTACGAGGAGAATAAGGATGTGGAGTTGTACGAAATTTTATATAATACATTAGAATATGGATCTGAAAAACAACTATTTGCAGCATCTGCTTTTTTATTAGAATTACTAGATCACTCAGGAGTTCTACCAGAGTTAGATAAGTGTTTAGTAACAGAAGATAGTTTAAGTTCAGATAATATTTATAATGTTCCAGGAGAAGTCGGGTATGTAAAAGATAGCGTGGTTAAAGAAAATAACTTGTATACAAACTCAGAAAAAATAGATCCAAGAATTTATAAAACGCAACGATTTATACTAGGAACAAGTTTAAAAGAAGGATTAAAGATAAAGCTGAGTGGAGAAGAGGAGTCGAAACTATTTATATTACATTTAAACTGGCTAGAAAACTTAATGTCGGTTAAAATCAAGTCGAGAGAAATTTTAAATACAATACTCTAAAAATCTTATGAAAGTTCTATATTCACAATTACAAAAGTACTTACCGGATTTAAAAGCAGATCCAAAGGAAGTATCTCAAGCGTTTACAATAATCGGTTATATGCTTGATAAATTCTTTGAAGTTGAGTATCAAGGAAAAAAAGATTACCTATTAGATTTAGAAGTTAGACAGAATAGAGCAGACTGTTTTGGAGTTATGGGTCTAGTTAGAGAACTCTCAGCTTACTATAATATTTCCATAAAATTGCCAGAAGAATTTAATACAGAATTTAGCTCAACACAAACAAATATGCCTAACATGGAAGTAAGGGCAACAGATTCAGTTAAAAGATTAATGGGAGTTATGCTCTCAAATGTTCAGCTTTCAGAATCAGCAGACTGGTTAAAACAATATCTAGCATTTTACGATATTAATCCAGTAAACGTTCTTGTAGACCTAACAAACTATGTAATGATAGAAACAGGACATCCTTCACACGCATTTGATTGGGATTTAATTGAAGGAGAGAAGTTAATTTGGGAAATAAACCCAATCTTCAAGAAAATGATTTCTTTGGATGGAAACGATGTCATGCTAACAAAAGACACATTGCTAATAACTAACGAAGTAGAGCCAATGGCCATTGCTGGAGTGATAGGCGGTAAAAACAGTGCAATAAATTCTAATACTAAGAACGTTTTAGTAGAAATGGCAGTTTATGATGGAGGTCTTATAAGAAGAAATTCTAGAGGGTTAAGAGTTATGACAGAGGCTTCTCAAAGACTAGAAAAGTTTATGGATCCAGAAAGTATTCCAGAAGCATTTAATATTCTTGTGAACTTAATTTTAAAATACACTTCAGCGCAAGTTGTAAGCGGAGTTTACGATAACTATTTATATAAGACACAACAATTAGAAATCAAATTAGAACTTGCAAAAGTATCTCAAATTGCAGGAATCGAAATTACAACAGAGGAGAGTAAAACATATTTAGAAAGACTAGGTTTTAAGGTGGTATCAGAAGAGGAAGGATTTATAACTGTTAAAAATGCCATTAATAGACTTGATGTAGAAGTACAAGAAGATTTAATTGAAGAAATCATAAGACTAAAGGGTTATGACAAGATTCCAGTAGACCAACTTTTTGTAGAAGCTACTAAAGAAGTAACTCCAAGTATTCTAAAGCTTTCTGATACTACTCAAAGCATCTTGGCATCAAGAGGTTTTGACGAAGTAAGAAGCTGGGTATTGGTAGACACAGAGAAGAATAGATTGGCAAATTACTCCTTTAACGAAGCCATAAGCGTTACTAACTCGATTAACGAAGAAGTACCAACCTTAAGACAAACCATGACTGTAAGTCTACTAGGGCAACTAGAAAACTACGTTAAAAATAATATACCAGATGTAAAAATTTTTGAGATTGGTAAGGTATTTGGAAAACCAAAAGAAAGCAGGGGAGTAGATCTAGAAAAATATGAAGAGTACTATTCATTGGGGCTTCTTCAGGTTGGGAAAGACTTAGAGTCTCTCAAGCAAGATCTAGAATATGCCCTAAGAAGTGTTGGTATTTCTCAAATCCATTACTCCAAATCAGAAAAAATCCCAGAGACAGCACATCCTCTGACTTGTTTTGATGTAAGTTCAGAGAAAAATTTGCTAGGAGTTATATATGTTTCGAATAAATTAAATACAAATCAATGTGTAATTGCAGAAATTAATCTAACTCAAATTGACCAGTTAGTGAACAGAGGGTCTATCAGTAAAGTAGTAGAGGTAGAGAAGAGGCTTGTGGATTTAGATATTAACCTTACTCTCGGTAAAGACGAAGACATAACTAAATATGTTGATACGAAAGTACAGAGCCATGTGGATAACATCTGGGAAACCAAAATTATGGATAAGTTCGTAAAAGATACTGACAGTGTAAAGTATACAGTGAGAGTCTACTACATGGGATTATCAGATCCTGAAGCTAAAGCACTTCACGAAAAGATCTTTGCTTAATTAATAACACTTAAATAAAAAGAGTCCTTTTTACAGGACTCTTTTTTTTAACTCTTTTACTACCACGCCTGCTCCAAAGAACTGGCAGGTCCTCTACTCTAGTCTATTTTTTTCAAAAAAATGATCAATCATACTATGCTGCAAAACTCTTTTGTTTCTGTTCTTATTAAACGCGTATACCAAGAATCCTCCAGAAACTAATGTTAATCCATACCATAGAAAATTTTTATCATCAAAAACCCCAGTAGTAGGGAGAGTCTGATTAGTAGCCCCACCTCCATCTACAGGTGCTCCACCTCCAGCTCCAATTGTGTAAGTTCCACCTACTCCAGTAAAGTCTGAACCTCCAACATATTTATTACCAGCAACAAAGTTAGCATTAGCTAACCCATCTGCTACTCCAGTTAAGGTGAACGAACCAATCACTTCTCCATTTGTAATATTTCCACCTCCTAATACTGCAAGGTCTACACAAACCTGGCTGGCTGTATACTTTCCACCGGAACACCCTGCTCCTAGTAATGTTAAAGTACCTGCTCCGTCTGTATAACCAGTAATAGTCATTAAACTTGTAGGTACAGTAATTCTAATAGATGCAGCGTTTGTTGCAGGTGGGTTAGTAGCTATTATCTGTACAACTTGTGTTCCACTTACTGTAATAGATCCACTAGCTGGACTTAGTGTAAAGGATTGAGCCTCTGCTTTGGTGGTGCTACCAAATAGGAAGAATCCTCCAACTAATATTCCAGCTATTAAAAATCTTTTTCTAAATGTATTCATATTCTAAATTTAATTTATTGTTATGCTCTTCTCTGGAACTGTATAAGCTACTCCTGTACTTAAAACTACTTGAGTAGACGGATCTGAGTTCTGAGTTGCAGTTGGTTTGGCAACTGTTATCTTTGTAGAACCTGCTGCAATCCTAGAAACATTAATTCTAGCAAAACTTGGGTCGTTTGAGACAACCTTACCATTTGATGTAGCACCAGAAATCTGAGCAAATCCTTTTACAGTATCTACTTTATCTCCTAAGTATAGGTCAAAAGCACCAGTTCCTGCTATTGAGTTTACTCTAATAACAGCTGGGTCAAACTTTAAAGCTAATGCCAAAGTTTGAATCTGACTTCCAGATGAATCTAATTTAACCATAATATCCATTGAATCGTTCAGAGCCAATGTTGTGTTGTCCATGTCAAACCCAACTAATACATCTGTTGACTCTGTTAATACTGGAGCGACTACTGCCGGCGGAGTTACAGTTGTTGTTGTTGTGTCTGTAGTTGCTGTAGCAGCTTTTTGATTTGCATTCATATATGCAATCCAAATACCTCCAGCTCCCACTGTCAGTACTAGTGCAACTACAAAGAGTGCTAAGTTTCGATAATTCATAAAAGTAAAATAATAATTAAATAAGTGCTTTAATAAAAATAATTATCAAGGTAAACCGTCACTCTTGTTTCTAGCACAAGTTGCCGTACCGTAGTTTGATGCGAATATGCTTAAGTCTGAAACATTAATGTAATTTTTGCTTGCTCCTCTATTATCGATATCTAATTCTTGATCAGCACCTTGTAACTGTACTGTTCCACCGTACTTTCCAGCAAATCTAGATAAGTCTGATGGGTCAACAATTTCTCCAGAAACTCCCTTTAATCTGTTGTAGTCTCCGTAACATTGATCCTCGATTTTTATTAATTTGTTCGCATTAGGTGATGTGAAAAAAACCAATGGATCTGTCTGATTTACATCATTAGAAACATAAGAATATGATGCTGCAGGGAATACTCCAGTAGGAACAACCTTAGGGAAAATTACAACTATAGGAGTCGTTGCAGTCGTTAATGCTTTAGCTGTTAGATTTATTTCTGCTACAACTTCATCTGCAACAAAGGTAGTCTTACTTAATTTCGTAATATCAATTCTTCTACATTCATATAATGCACTTAATGGTTTACAAGTCGTTGTATCGTTGGGATTTGTAGCAACTGTAAGTCCTAGGTACTTTGTACTATCATAAACAAACAAGTCGCTTGGTACATCAAAGTTTGCCTTTGGATACTGTAGTTTTAATACCAAAGTATCATGAATTGCACCCGTTGTAGGGAAAGTCGGAATTATTACACTAAACGAAACTTTGTCTCCAATGTTAAATAACAACTGATTTGGTTGTGAAACATTATCTCTACCCTTTATCCCTAGCTCAATTGTAGCTCCTGCAAGTGCAGATGCTTTAGAGTCTTCTGGGGCAGCGTTTATTTTATTAATGAAGAGTGCTAAACCCACTCCGAGCACAACTAGTGCTGCAAATATCCAAATACTTAGGATATTTCTTACTGTGTTTCCTGACATATAAATAAATAATAAATAATAAGTTATAAATAAGCTTAGTCGTTAATTCGAACACTTAATACCTGTGTTGCATTATCTACAGTTTTTTGTGTCCAGATCTTAAAATCAGCTTTATTTTTTAATTCGAATCTATATTTTACAGTTCCTCCGTCAAATGAAACTAAAGTAATTTTTGTTAAGTTAGCTCCAGATGTATCTGCTCCAGTTTTAGCTTGAATACCAGCAGAAGTAATTTCAGTTACCCCATTAGCACTCATAAATTCTCCAGCTAAGTTCGAAATTTCTACCATTAAGTAAGTTTTTCCAGCTGGAGCACTAGTATCGTAGTAAGCTGTCGCGTTTGGAACATAGGCATCTCCTACAGCATCTTTTTGGCCCCAGCTAAATTCAAACGAACTATTTAAATCATCAAAGTAGTAAATATTATTTGTAATAGTATCACCTGTAACGCTACTAACAACATACTGCTTTGTCTGAGACATCTCATTGTCGTAATGAGGAGCTGCTGGCTTTGATGGATCATTGCTTGTTGGCGTAGGTGTCGGTGTAGGTGTTGGAGTCGGTGTAGGCGTTGGAGTCAGTGTTGTCACGGGTTTTGCTAATTCCTTTACTGTTTTAAAGTCAATTATTAAATTTGATGTATTTGGTACTACTCTATACTTAGTATCTTCAATAAATGTAATCTTAAAGTTCTTTGTTGCAGAGTCATAAGTAATGTTATTTATTATTGATGTTACGTCTATTTGTTTTTGAAGGTCTGCATCTACTGACTTTAACCCAGGAATATTTACAGTTAAACTCTTGTCTGTTGCTGAGTAAGTTAGATTGGTAGCTGGAAGTTTGCCATTATTTCCAGAAAGTGTAAATGTTAATCTTCCAAAAGTAGTGTATTTTGTAAAGTCTAGTTTATCGATAGATGTTGTTGCTCCATTTAATGTAGAGTCACCAGCTTTAGTTTGGGCAGAATCAGTGTAGTCTTCGTTAGCACCTAAATTTGTAGCAGTACTATCTGGTTTCCCAGATGTCGAAATGCTTACATTGCTTGCTGTTGTAGCTGGAGTCGTATTGTTATTAGTTGTTTGATTATTAGTAATTAAACTTCTAACAAGTAATGCAGCACCTACTCCAATAACAATAACTATAACTATATAGATTATTATTTTGACTGGATTAGTTCTAGCTCCATCGTCAACAATTTCTGTAAATCTAGCTTGATCAAACTTGTTTAAGTTTATTGTGCTTTGTCGAGGTGCAGGTATCTGACCGGAAGGCCTATTTAATAGTGGAGATTCCTCGAGTGCGCTAAAGGAAGTCGTTTTTGTTCTAGCCATAGAATAGTATTTAAATTTAAAAATGTTAAAAGTGCTATTAGACAGTATATATATTTTCCTAAAGGATGGCAATAAAGACTGTGCTAGTTTTTGAAAGAAGATATTAATCTACAAGTTTACCTGAAGACATCTCATGAACGTAGTCCGGTATTAGATATTCCTGAACCTTATCATAGTGAGAAATTATTATAAAACATGTTTTTGGAAATATTTTCTTAAAGTTAACCAAGCCTTCGAATACTTCTTTAACAGATTGTTTGTCTAATCCGGAATCAATTTCATCAAGCATAATATACTTTGGTTCCAAGATAAGCATCTGAAGAATTTCTGTTTTCTTTTTTTCTCCGCCAGAAAATCCCTCATTTAAATTTCTTGCTAACAATGCTGTGGGATACTTTATAATCTCAGCTCTTTCTTTCAAAAATTGCTTAAATTTATAAACATTTAGTTGTTCTTCCTTCCCTCTTCTAGAATTGAAAATTAATCTTAAATAGCTACTTAAACTTACACCAGGAATTTCTGTCGGATATTGATTAGCTAAAAAGATTCCAGCTAGGGATCTCTCGTTTGGTTCCATAGTAGTCATGTCTATTACTCCTTTAGAGTCTATTAATTCTTTATCGATTTTAGATTTTACAAAATCAGAATACTCTTCTTCAACAATTTTTATTGATCCAGCTGAAATAGCGTAGGTTGGATTACCCATTATTGTGTTTACAAGAGTACTTTTGCCAGAACCATTCTTACCATTCAATAAGTGAACTTCACTTGGTTTAAATTCTAGTGATACTCCTTTAACAATTTCTTGCCCACCATCCGTAAGATTTATAAATATATTTTCGACTTTAAGCATTTTTCTTTATTAATATATTGTGATTATATCAGCTATTTCCGCTTTCTATATGCAATAAATATTGCAACTATAATTAAGACTGCAGAGAATATTCCAATTATAAATTTAATACCAATGTTCTCATCTGGCAACCCGAAGTTGGTAGGATTAGGGATTTTAACTGGTGGTCTTGGAATTTCAAATGTATTCTGTTTCGGAGAATCTAATCTTACAAATGAGTCTGAAAAAATATTTGTAGATTTATCAATAGTCCTAAGCACTACATATACTGGAATTTTAGCCTTATCAAAACTATATTCAACCTCAGCACCTTCCTTAGTTTCCCCAGTTCCAAAGTCCCAAATGTAACTATATTTGTTAACTTGATTTAGAACAGAGAACTTCAGGTTTAAATTACCTGTAACATCATATGTGGGTGCTACCTTTGTAAAATCAACTGAGGTTCCATTTACTGTAAATTGGGAAGGTTCAAATTTATCTCCAACTATCAGCATTATACTTTCATCAACTATTTCAACACCATTATCTTTTCTTGTTAATTTCACATCTATAAAGTAGTTTCCGAGTTCCGTAAGCTTTTCAGAAAAATCTTCTACAAACTTTTCTTCCACGCCATTAGAGTGTTTAAATTCATAGCTAGTAGCGATATTACTAAACTCTACATCAAGATCTTTTGAAATTACTTCTCTATCAATTTTCACTTGTAAGTTATCACCAACGGATACTTCTCCAGTAAATATGTGCTCTCCCCAATCCAATTTTGAAGTATTTGGAATAGGGTTTTCCATTTCCTCTGTAATTGGTATTGTATTTATAAATATCCATGGTGACTTTGTAACATCATGTGCAAGTAGTTTCGCAATGGGTAAAAATAATATAAGTGCTAGAATAATCACAGAGGTTTTGTATAATCTTACAAGATTTTTATTCATAAAATGAACTTAAATATTGATAAAAAACAGCTATCTAATCTTTCCCTTGTAGCCCTTTCTGCTATTGCTCTTGGATTTGCAGCTGCAGCAATCTATTTAAGCAATAGTGCTAGCTTGCCAGGTAAGCAAATAATACCACAAACAAGTAGTGTCTCGTCCCCTGTTTCCGCTAATGATATTCAAAATATTGAAGAATGCTTTAAAAAATCAGAAACTGAACAACAAAAATGCATGGATGATTTTATGGTCGAATATTTTAAAACTGGTAAGACAACAAAGCAGGTTTTAGCCGATCTCGAAACAGCTAGGTCAACAAATTTGACAATTGAAAATGATTGTCATCCAATTGTTCATGCTGTAGGTAGAGAGACATACAAACTCACAGGAAATATTGGAGACGCTTTCGAAGCTTGTGATCAGACGTGTCATTCTGGTTGTTACCATGGTGTTATGGAAAGATTATTCTATAGTGATTCAGAATTGACAACAGACTATAGACATTTAACCTTTGCAGATATGGAGCAAAAAATTCCAGGTATTTGTGACAAAGATAAATTTAAAAATCCAACTAATTCAGTCATCTTCCAGTGCCTTCATGGTGTGGGACATGCAATTATGTATACACTAGACTATAACTTAGACGATTCTTTAAGATCATGTGATTTGTTTACAACTGACTATGATAGATCTTCCTGTTATGGAGGTGTAGTTATGGAGAATGTGACCGCATTTGATAAGAAGAAAAGAGATTTAAAAGCAGACGATCCTTTATATCCATGCTCGAGATTAGATAGAAAGTATAAATCGGATTGTTTCTTAATGCAGACAAGTATTATGTCAGAACAAGGTTTAAGTTATGAAGAGATGGTTACAGAGTGTAGATTGGCTGGAGATTTTGAAAACCAATGTTTTGTTTCCATGGGAAGAGATTTAAGCAATTTTGTGAGGACAGGGGATCCCGACTTCGTCGTTGAACAATGTGAAGTTAAAGCAGGAGAAAATTGGGAATCTTGCTTAAATGGAGCTCTTTATGCACTTATAGATAACACCTGGGATTTGAGCTTTGCATATAAGTTATGTGATAGTCTTAAGGTTCAAGATCATGTCAGTTCCTGTTTTCAGAACTCAGATACATACTATACTGGCTCATATTCAAAAACCAATGAAGATATAAAAAATGCATGTAGAAGCTTCTCTACTAGAAATCAAGATCTTTGCTTACGTCTTACAGTCTAAATCCAATGGACAAACATCTTCTAAATGTTGTTATATTTGGTGCCGGTGGAAGTGGGACCAGTGTTCAGAGAGAAATCCTAATAAATCCCTATATTCATGTCGATATAGTTACTGGTGTAGATGATTCTGGAGGATCTACTCGTGGAGTAACAAAAATTATAGAAATAATATTAAAGACATTGTCCTTAGAAACACTCAAGGAAATGGGTTTTGATGGTAGGTTTCTCAATAGGCCTGATTTAGTACTCCCATTTGGTGATATAAGAAATAATCTTTTAAGAGTTGCAAATTACTCAAAAAATCAAGCCCTACAAGATGTAGCAAAGTTATTAAATTTAAGAATTCCATATAACGAAGAGTCTTTTGAGACTATTCGTGAATCTTTAAAGAAAGTTTTTGAATTGCTAGGAGTAGATGAATTCACACCCCACTTAGATTGGTATATTCAAACTTTTTTAAATGTCTTCTTTTATAACCAGGAAGCTATTATAAAAGATATGAACAAAGAATCTGAAAAGGAAGTAAAAGCTTTAAAAGATCTTTGCATAGGAAATCTTTTTCTAAGTTATTTTTACTTAACTTCGGATTCTCAAGAATCTTTCTTCGAGAAGTTAAAGCAGATGAGTTTAATTCCAGAAAATATTGATTTTCATTTCTTATCAGAAGTTAGGCATGTGGCTTTGGCAACGGATGAACTTGGCAATCAGCATATTTTCGAACACAACATAGACGAAGCTACTTTAGCGATGCAACCAACTTCATTTTACCAATCCCCAGTAAATTCAAATGGAAAACCTACTACTTTCTATGGGAAGGGGAATGATTTACAATATGCAATTTTACAGCCTAATGAGGTCCAACCTAAATTTGAGAAAATTTTCGAAAATGCAGATGTGATATTTGCAGCAACTGGTTCATATGCAAATATGTTCCCACAAGCAAAACTGTTTGCCGAACTGATTAAAAAGAGTAAAGGATTATTGATTTATGTTTCAAATTTCGCAAGAACAAAAAATGAAGTAGATCCACATATTGCTATTTACTGGCTTTATCAAATTTTAGGAAAGGAATTTATTACTTTGTTGGTCAACGAAGAATTATCCCTAGAGTTATTTATTGATAGGGGGTTAAGAGAATCTTATATGAGGCAGCACAAGTTTTTTAATGCTGAAGATGCAACTTTAGTATTTCTCCAAGATAATATTCAAAACTCTGTATTTACTAATAGAATTTTCCCGATTCTAAATTTAGTAAATAATACTGATGCTCTAGTCGATAAAACTAATTCAGAGTCTCCTAAGGAATTTATTGATAATGGAATAAAGCATGAACCTAAAGAAATTGCTGATATTACAGTTTTTTTTGGCATCATGTATCGTTTAATGGATATTCATGACACAGATAAAGAAGCAAAAGAGTTACTTTTTAATGGAATGATACAACACTTAAGATTAGCAAGCTTCCAAAACTCAGAGTTGCAAGAATATGTCAGATTCTTAAGAGAAATTGCTACTGCAGATATATCTGATGAGCAAAAATTCAATGTCTTGAGCGAGATCCAAAGTTTTTTTGATCTTGAAGGAATAAACATTATCGATTACATTAATGATTTTAGAACGAACAGATTGGCTGAATTTAAGTTTCAATAATGAATCAAAACTATAAAAAAATCTTAAAAATTATAAAGAAAGCGGGTCAACTTGCACTAGATCTGGAGACACATCTTGATATAAAGAAAAAACAAGATGGAATTGATATCGCTACACAGGCTGATCATCAGATTGAGGAGATGCTTTATAAAGAAATTAAGAATTTTTTTCCAGAGGAAGGATTTTGGGGTGAAGAAAACGAGGAACTTAGAAACGATCAAGATTATACTTGGTTTGTAGATCCAATTGATGGAACTAAGTATTATGCAGCTGGAATTCCACTTTGGAGCATCTCTGTGGCAAGAGTTAAAAAAGGAGAGAAAATTCCAGAGTTTTCGGCAATCTACATTCCAAAAGAAAATAATCTGTTCTTTGCAGAAAAAGGTAAAGGAGCGTTTCTTAACGAGGTTTTGATTAAGAATTTAGGTAAAAATCAGCTAAATAAAGTTACTTTAGCTCTAGATTTTTCTCCTTCTCCAGACGATTCACTAAATAATTTTGTTTATAGTAGGCTTCCCAAAATTTTCAATTCTTTCTATAGAGTAAGGTTCCTTGGTTGTGGAACTTTGAATACTGTTTGGACTAGTACAGGTTTTTTTGGATGTTGTATTAAATATTTCCAAGGTACAAAGCAATTTAATGATGTCGTAGCGGGTTTGTTAATTGCGCAAGAAACAGGGCTAAATGTAGATTTTCAAACACTCGAAAACGGATTGGATCGTATTGTTATCTGCAATAAGAAATTATTGCCAAAAGTCTTAGAAGTAATTAGCTAGATTTGCTATATCTGGTATAATTTCTCATATAAATTAAATTTCAAGTATGTCTGTAAGAACAAGATACGCACCAAGTCCAACGGGCTATGCACACTTAGGTTTTGTAGCTAGAGTGCTAATTAACTACGCAATGGCACGAAAAAATGGTGGTCAATTCATTTGGAGAAACGAAGATACAGACCAAGAAAGGTTTGTAGAAGGTTCTTTAGAATATAATATGAAATGGGTTAGAGAATTTGGTTTTGATTGGGACGAAGGGCCTGATAAAGGTGGTCCATATGCTCCATACACTCAAACTCAAAGATTACCTCTATATAAAGAAGCTTACGAAAAATTAATTGCAAATGACTATGCATACAGATGTTTTTGTACTAAAGAAAGGCTAGTCGAACTTAGAGAAATGCAGAAAATGGCAAAGCAGCAAACTAAATACGATGGGCTATGTAGACATCTATCTAAAGAAGAAATCGACAAGAATTTTGCTGAAGGGAAGCCTTTCACAGTAAGAGTAAAAGTACCAAAAGATAGAAAAATCGCTTTTGACGATATTATTACTCACAATCATGTAGTTTGGGAATCAAATGACGTAGATGATTATATTATAGTTAAGTCCAATGGTATTCCTACTTATCATTTAGCGGCAATGTACGATGATGTTGCCATGAAAATTACACATGTATTTAGAGGTTCTGAATGGCTTGCCACAACCCCAGTTCATGTTTTAATACTAGAAGGACTAGGAGTTGCTAAGGAAGATCAGCCACAAATTGGTCATTTCACTGTTATTTTAGATCCAAATACACCAGGAAAGAAGTTTAGTAAACGAAATAGTAATTTTAAAATCGATGGATTAATTATAAAAGGATACTTAAAAGAGGCAATTCTTAACTATTTAATGCTTTTAGGTTGGGCACCAAAAGATAATAGAGAGTTATTTACTTTAACCGAGTTTATTGAAGCATTTAGTCTAGAAGGAATGCAAAAATCCAACCCAACATGGGACCAGAAGAAAATGGATTGGTTTAATGGTCATTATTCAAGACAGTTCAGCATTGATGAGTATACAGAGCAATTTAAAACTTGGATTAATAAATATCTATTGGCTGCAAGTACAGAAGATATTACAACTGTTCTAGTTACAGAGGAAATGAACCAAGAGAAGGTTAGTTCTTTAATAGAATTGGCTAAAAAAACACTAGGAGATTCAGAATTATCAAAAAAATTAGCACTTGTTCAAGAGCGAGCAATTAACTTCTGGGAAGTTCTACAACAAATTGAATTCTTCTATAGTAAACCAGGTAATATCGACTGGAATTTAAAGCAATTAGCTAAGGTACAGGATAAACTTCCGGAGATAAGAACAAGAGTTCATGCTTTATTAGCATCCTTCAACACTGATTCAACAAAATGGACTCAGGAAGAGTGGGAACCAGGTATGAGAAAAATAGCTGATGACCTAGAACTAAAAGCGGGAGATGTATTTATGCTACTGAGAGTTGCTGTAGTTGGAGGGCCATTCTCACCACCACTTCTAGAATCTTTACAGATTTTAGGTAAGGAAGAAATCCTAATAAGAATATGAGCTTCAACGAAGATTACAGAATTCGACCTCCAGCAGATTTGACAGTTGAGGAAATGAATCTTTGTACATTAATATACTCGTACCCAGATTTTTCTAAGCCTGAGCTTTTTGTTCTAGCATGCAGAACATGTGGTTGGGACGCTCTAAAATTTAATCAAATCTATAAGAGTTTGATAGAAAAAGGTGCAATTATTACAAGTGAGCAATGATAGTTGATTATGTAATATAACTTGGCAGGTACTCACTCGGAGTGCTATAATAAGAATTGTGGAAAAAACAGAAACACCTAAAAAGAAACCAGAAAGCTTAATTTCCTTTCTAAAAAACTTCAAACTTCTAGTTGGGAGTGTAATTGCATTATCATTAGTTGTAAACGTTCTAACCCTACTTATTCCTAAAATAAATTCTAGAGTAATCGATTCACTACAAAGTGGAGCATATAATAGAGATGAAGGAATAGGTTTGTTCGTTGGTGTTGCATCTTTAATATTGCTTTTGACTTTAGTACAAGGATATATAAGTAGCATTACTGCAGAAAAGATTGCCGCAGAATTAAGAAGACAATTGATTAATAAGATTTCTAGACAATCATTTACTTATGTAAATAAGGTTGGATCCTCAAAATTACTTACAAATCTAACAGCAGATGTTGATGCAGTTAAAGCTTTTATACAGCAAGGAATTGTTTTTGCATTCGCTGCAGTAGTTCAATTAATAGGAAGTATTCTTCTTTTACTATCAATCAACTGGAGATTAGCTATTCCAATTTTATTAACAATTCCAATATTAGGAATTTCTTTTGGATTTATATTTTCTAGAATTGAAGCATACTTTATAAAGGCTCAAGAGGTAATTGATAAGTTAAATAGAGTAATTAATGAAAGTATTGTCGGTAGTGCATTGGTTAGAGTATTAACAGCTCGAAAATTCGAAACTAAGAAATTTTTAGCAGTTAATGAGGAAGCTAAGGATATTGGAACAAAAATCGTTACTGGTTTTGCAGGATTATTCCCTTTAATCAGTATCGTTGTAAATGCAAGTTTCTTAATAGTATTAGGGTACGGAGGATCACAAGTTATAGATAAAACATTATCTGCAGGAGATTTCTCTGCATTCTTCTCTTATATATTCATCTTTATATTCCCAATTATCATGTTAGGTTTCCTAGCTGGAAATATTGGTAGAGCATTCGCAACATATACTAGATTAAAAGAAGTTATTGATGCAGATGAACCAGATGTTAATGGAACAATAAGCAAAGAGATTGATGGAGATATTGAACTTAAGAATGTTACTTTAGAGTTAGATAGTAAAGCAATTTTAGAAGATATTAACTTTCATATTAAGCCTAAAACTAGAGTTGGAATTATTGGCCCAACGGCTGCTGGAAAAACTCAAATATTCTATTTAATTACAGGATTAATTAAACAGAATAGTGGAGAAATCTTAATTGATGGTAAACCTGTTGAAGAGTACGATCGAGATAAACTTTACTCACAAATGGGTATGGTGTTCCAAGATAGTATTATCTTTAATACAACATTAAGAGAAAATATCGCATTTAAGAATGTAGACTTATCCGAAGAAACTATCTGGAAAGCTATTGAAACTGCAGAACTTAAAGATTTTGTAGATACATTACCAAAAGGATTAGATACTAAAATCTCTGAAAGAGGTTCAAGTCTATCTGGAGGACAGAAACAAAGATTAACATTGGCTAGAGCATTAGCATTAAATCCAAAGATACTATTATTAGATGACTTTACTGCAAGAGTAGATATCAATACAGAAAAGAAAATTTTCGCAAATTTACAGAAGAATTATCCAGAAATCACAGTTATTGCAATTACACAAAAGATTAAGTCTATTGAAGATTTCGATAATATTATACTTGTAATGGAAGGAGAGCTTATTGCAACTGGAAAACACGAGGCATTATTAAAAAAATCTTTAGAATATCAACAAATTTATAATTCACAACAAAGAACAGAAGAATAAGCAAAGCTTGTTAATAAATAAACATGAACTACGAACTTAGCAACGAAGAATCAAAACAACCAAATGTAAAAGCAAGCTCAGCATTAAGAGCTCTTTATCAGTATATAAAAGGATCTCAACTAAAGATTTTATTAGCTTTCTTGTTCCTTATAATTGTTTCTCTTACATCAATTGCCTCTCCATTTATTATTGGAGATGTAACTAATAAATATATTCCAGTTGGAGATAAGGATAATCTATTCAAGTCTTTAATTCTACTTGCTGCAGTTTACATTGCAGGTTCAATATTTAGTTACTTCCAAGTTAGAGTAATGGGGCAAGTGGGACAAACTATCCTATTTAGAATTAGAAACGCAGTTTTTCAAAAGCTACAATCTCTACCTTTACAATTTTTCAATCAAAATAAGTCTGGAGATTTAATTTCTAGAATAAATAACGATACAGATAAGATGAATCAAGCATTCTCAGAAACTCTACTAAGATTTTCTGGAGACATCTTGGTTATTATTGGAATTGCAATTGTTAGGGAAATTGGTCCTGTAATTACGGCTTTAATTTTTGCAGGAAAAATTGCCTCAAGCATTGGGGCGGAATTAGGTTCTATGAAAGTAACAGAACAAATTGATGCCATGGAAGTAAGTGGCACCAACCCTTTCAAATACCTGGTGGTTACAAGAGTAATGGCTA
>JBLGEO010000022.1:0-7278 GCA_047445235.1 Candidatus Dojkabacteria bacterium
TGGTCTAATTGCTTTTGTAAGAATTTTTAATTCTTTCGCCAAAATTGAAATTTCACCTCTTTGTGTTTTTGTAATTTCTCCTTTAACTTCTATAAAATCTCCAGTGTCTAGAAATTCTAATTGCTCGAATGATAGATGAGTTTTATCACCAACAAGTTCATCGCTTTTAATATAAACTTGAATTTTTCCACTCATGTCCGTAAGGTCCATGAATACTAGTTTTCCATGCATTCTCAAACTAGTAATTCTACCTGCTAAAGTAACAGTTTGACTATTAAATTCTTCAAATTTACTTACTATTTCTTGGTTAGAGTACTGTTTTTCTGATTTGGAGGGAAATACATCAAAGCCAAGCTTCTTCAACTTATTTAGTTTCTCAATTCTTAAGATTCTTTGTCCTGCTAAGTCTGAGGACTCTACTGTTGGCTGACTCGACATATATTAAAGATAAAATTTACTAAAGGGAATTATAACTGAATAATCTTAGAAAATCATTATGCTTCAATACAAATCTAAGCTTCGTCAAAAATATTTTGATCTTCAACAAGTGTTTCACTATAGCACTCAAGCAGGTCTTGAAAAGTTACAGGTTTTTCTTTAAAGACTAGGAATTTTTTTAATTTAATATTTCTAATTAAGTACCAAACTATTGTTTGTATAACCATCTGAAGCTTATAGTCTGGACTTGTGAATGGCAGATCATTCTTAAGAATTACTAGCGAAGGTAATAGTTCGTTAGTATCTTCTAATTCTGAAATTCTTTCGAAACCCACTAATCTCTTATTAACAAAAATTTCAATACATTTGGATAAGTTGCGTTCTGGATCTTCGTTTCTAATATAATTTAAGATATTTATTTGTATTATTTGCTCAAATGTTTTTACAACATAATATTCAATTAACTTTTCTGCTTCCTCAAAAGAACCGATGTATTTTGAAATTGTTTCCTCTAAGAAATATCTATTGAAACTTCTAATTGCATAGATGTCTTTCTTGCTAAATGGATTATTTAAAAATGTAGCTGCAGTTCCCCAAATATGATCAACAACATTTGAGCATTTGATGTAAGGTAAGAGATTTTTTAGCTCATCATCTGAGTACTTGCTTGATGTATTGCCAGTTATTTCACCAATGCCTTCAAGGATTTCATGAACAGTAGTTAAAAATTTTATTCTAGATGTAGTTGTTCCGTCGTTCAGTTTCATTTCCCTTCTTACTTCTTCAATTGCGTCCACTAAACCGTCCGAAGTATCTACTGCTTGTCTAAATAATTTTTCAAACTCAATGTCAGGATTATAGACATTAAACTTACCTGGCTTTGGCAAGTTTCTTAACCTTTCCAGAATAAGTTCAGTAGGTATATCTTCATCAAAGAGATCGAATGGTATTTGTGTTTGTTCTACATCTTCCAGGGTGGAATTTAAATCTAACATAATCTAATAACACCACAAAATAAGTATAATTTCAAATGAACTACACTTAAAATTGACCTTAGCTATAGTCTGGAGTATAATTCTCGCAAATAATTCTCCAAACATTTATACTAATTAATATATGGGCATAGTTCCAGAAGAAGACCCGCGTGGGGTGACAAATAATGAAAACAGTCAAACCAACTGCGCTAAAAAAAGGAGATACGGTAGGCGTAATAGCTTTATCGGATTATGTTTCAGAAAAAGATCTTGTTAAAAGCACCAAGATAGTTGAGTCATGGGGTTTAAAAGTAAAGTTTGGAAAAAATCTCTTCAAAAGAACAACAGATTTCGCAGCAGGAACTCCAGAACAAAGAAAAGAAGATCTTTGGGATATGCTAAAAGATAAGGAAGTAAAGGCAATCTGGTTTGCATCTGGTGGCTACTCAATTCTTCAAGTAATGAATATAGCTAATGAGCGTCTGACAGATAAGTTAAGACTTGAGAAGAAGTGGTTTATTGGCTATAGCGACAATGATATATTCTCACACTATCTAACTACTATTGGGATGATTGGTATCCATGGTCCAAATTTTAGTGGCCTTTATTCTTGGGATAGTAAGAGTATCGAATGGATTAAAAAAATTCTTTTTGGCAAGAGTCCATCTTACCTTCCTTCAGATGAAAAATGGTTAAAAATACATGAAGGTGAAGCTAGGGGGAACCTAATAGTTTCTAATTTAACCTGCCTAGTAAATACTTTTGGTACGAAGTTTGACCCATTAGAAAGTATACAAGGCAATGTTATCTTAGCAATTGAGGAAACTTACAATTTCAAATCTGATATAAAAAGGTTACTTGAAGTCATAATGCTCCATAAACATAGTCGGAAGATTAAAGGGATTGTTTTAGGAAGTTTTACAAAACTAATTGTAGACGACTATCCTAATTGGTCAAAGAAAACTTCCATAGAAAGTATCGCTGTTGACACTATATTGGAGCATAAGAATATTCCCATTGCTCAAGTCCATAGTTTTGGTCATGCTGCTGGACTTTTTAATAAATCAAAACGTAACTCGTTAGTTTCTAAAGAGAGATTTCTAGCAATGCCTAATGCAATTGATGCTGAATTTGTTGTTGATGAACATTACTGTAGTTTGAAATTTATAGAACCAATAAGTAGCTAAGCTTCTAATCTAATTCCTATCCTATCAGGGTATCTCTTGAGTAACTGAAAGTACATACTCGATGCATAATTTTGCATTAACAACCCAGTTGGAATTTCATCTCCTACATCTGCAATGGTTATAGGGTCTTTTAAATCTCTAGTGGCTTGTTTAGCGTCTATTATAGATTTAAAGTAATCTTTCTCTTTGTATGCTTGAAGTAAACTTGCTCTTAAATATCCTTTCTGTCTAGGATCTAAAGACGTGAATAATTCATTTACCCAATAAAAAAACTTAGCATAAAATTCTCCATCAAACTGGATGATTGGATCTTTTATTGCATTGGAAATATATTCACCTACTGATAACTCCCATTGTTCCAATACATCGTTAGGCGTAATTTCAATTGTCTTTGCTTCTTCTGTAACTCTTCCCTCGTCAAACTTTAAATCTATATAACAATTTATAAGATCAGTATCAGGCAAGAAACCATAGATTTGTATGAATCTATTTTGCAAGGTTTCTCTAGCATAACTTCCTATTTCTTCATGTTGGAACAATGCTTCAATTAATTTGAAATAGGTTTCTTTAACACCTTTTTCAATCCAAGCATTTGCCTGATCTGAATCTTCATCTTCAAGTGGCACGGCGATATAGTATTTTAATTGAATTTGACTAAAGCCAGTACTAAGCACATGAGCAGCTACCTCTACCTTTCTTTGTGGAGTCAGGTCTTTTTCCGTCCTATCCCCTAAGGACTTAGTTGTAGATCTAGCTCCTTCAATAAAAAGCCTATCTAGTAGAAAATCGATATCAATTTTCTCCACTGCATAAATATCAGTTTTTTCGAGCATACCAAATTGAGTTGCCATATAATAATAACATTCTAAAATATAATATAAAGGATATCAAGGCTCTATAGCAATAGAGTTAAATTTCTTCTGTAATCTTATAGCTATCAAATAAATAAACTCATTAAAATCCATGCCAAGCAACTCATCCTGATCAATGTCACTAAGACCTGGGGTGTAAGTTATAATTGCAATTCTAAAGAAAGTTTCTTCTATTGAGCCAGGATGTCTAATGGGAATTAACGAGGCATACTCCTGTACATCTGAGCGGGTAATGCCACCAGCTGTATATTTGTGCCAGACAGTTAAACATTTTAAACAAATTACTATCTCTTGCACAGTTAATTCAACTCGTTTCTCATTTAGATGGCTCATTAATAACTCTATACTTCTAGGATAGTACTCTAGGAAATGAACACTTTGGCTAAACAATTGCATTATTGGCATTACTCCGAGCTTTTCAGTAAGTTCTGGAAATCCTTCAAGTTGATCAAATACTTCGAGATCGATTGTATTTAACCCGCTATAGGAACTTAAAGGGGTAGATTCAGTTGTATAGTTAATTGCATTCAGCATATTTAGAAATTTAATATTACGCCTCTGCCAAAGAAACAGAGTTTGGGTTTGTTAAGTACTTCACAATTATTTGCTCTAAAGACATACCCATTTTAAGTCCAAAAAAGTCTCTAGATATATTATTTATAGTTGTATCTTGAGAAAACATTCTCGATAGAACTTTCGCTAATAATGAGACATCCAGTGTGTTTATAATTTTTCCTTTCTCAACGTGCATAAACTTATGCGGCGCAGCAAAAGTTCTCATTACATGATGTAAGAAATCTAAGATAGCGCTTCTTTCTTCTGTAACAGAGAAAAGATCAGAATAAAATTGATTGACTGTATCAGCATAATATATATTGTCTTTTCTAATATCAGTTCTAATATACGTTGAAAATATCTCCAAGGCATATTGCATATATGTAAATTCAGGTGTATTTAACTCAAAATCGGAGTTTGCAATCGCAATTTTAGCTGCAAACTTTCTCTTGATACTACCGACATATTCATCAACTATTTTATTAACGTTAAACGTTTGTTCAATAGCTCTACCTTTGACTGGGTCATTTGAGTCAACCGAAATCATTACATAGCTTGTGATTTCATCCTCAGACTTTCCTAAATATCTTAGAAAGTATTCATCAAACCTATCTAGCTTTCTTTCCAAAGGTAAATTTGCTGCTTGCTCAAAGTAGTAAGAGAACTCTTGTCTCCATAGCGACACTAAATTAAATAGAGTTTCTTGCGATAGTGTTTGGGATGTTTCGGTAAATACTTGAGAATCCAACTCCAAAATCGCACTGTCTAGAATTGTGAAAAAATACTTGATTAGAGCCTCTGGATTGGTTATTGTAACTTCCTCGCTAAAGAAAACCTTCTTCAAAACGTTTGATGAAACTGGTACTCCAAGAGAATTGCTTTGCACCGAAGAATTTATTAATGAATACATTCTTAAGTTAAATTGTGTAAAGTACTTACTGGAAACTTTTTTTAGGACTGGCCTATTATCAATCTGATCTAAAGCTGCTTGCTCAGTCTGATTTACTACCCTTCTTGAATCTTGATTTAAGGAATCGAGTGGCATTCCCAAATTAAACATTACACTGTCAGAATCCTCAAATATCTCTTTAGACATGGATGGAATACCATTAAGCCTTATATTCCTGGTAATATCATTTATAAAGAAGTTCATGTCAAAAGTTATTAGCTTATCATTATTAAGAACTTGGATAAGCTGTATTGTTCTTACAATAGTAGAATCCAGGTCTAATGACAGAGATCTTTCAGCTTCTATATAGCCACATATTTTTCTTACAGTAATTCTCAATAAATCTACATCTGACTTTAAGTACTCTTGAGCAAAGTCCTTCATTATTTGTTGGAATTCCCAATCCACTATTAAGAAATCGAAACCCATTCTTCCATGTACTTTAATGTATGAAATTAAAGTGCACAATCTCTTTGTAAATTGTGTTAAATCTTTATTGTCGCTTAAATTACTAATAAGATCTGGCAAAAAAGTATTTATAAATTTCAAAGTTGATCGATCTTTCTTACTTTTATTCTCAAAGAGAAGATGGAGGTTTATAGAAACGTTTGCAAGAAAAGACTTCAATTTATACCATTCAACGCCTCTAACTAAATATAGGTATTCTACATAGCTTTGAACAATAACCTTCACTTTTTCAAAATATCGCTGTGCCAGCTCAGAGTTTGGAATTTTTCCATACTCTTCCAAAGGAATATTGCTTAAAAGATGTGAAAAGACATGATCTAAAGCATCTAGTTCATCTCTTCCAGTAATTAATCCATTAGTAAAGAACATTTCACATTCTCTCATTGCAAGCATCTTCACCTTGCGAATATCAGGCTCCATTAATATTGTCTCAAAGCTTGCCGGAGCCAATTCCGAACCTGTTTTTAAGTAATCGTCCTCATCGACCTCTTTTTCAGGTGATTCTACAACTTGTTGACCAAATTGACCCGTGATAGGGAGACTATTATTACCTATAACAGTAGGTAAACTGTTTCCGGAGGTAAAACCTCCAGTTCCTAGTCTTGTACCAACTTCTACTTTTGGATTGGAACCCTCTGATTTTTCAGAGCCTGTTTCCGCTAACGTATTCATTTGAAAAGCGCAAAAAAAGTTCGGTCATCATTTAAGCCGACTGAACCTCAACATATATAATTTGAATATACATGAATTCCAAATGTATTTCAACAGAAATTTTTAAGGTGATTTTAAAATCATTATAGGTTAATGATAATTTTTTTTAATTCTACTTAGAATATCCTTAAACTCTAGATTGAGGTATTATTTTATATTTCATTTCGTGCTAGAATTCTTTTATGAGTTATTTTCAAACAGACGAAAAAGATCTAGAAACCATAAGTCCTATAGAGCTTACTACTCTCTACAATGAAGGCTTTGTTTTAACAAGAAAGAACAGAGGAAACCTTATCCAAACAAGGTCTTTAAGGGTTAGATTAAGTGAATTTGAACTTAATTCAGAAAATAGAAGAATCTTGGGCAAGAACACAGATCTAACAGTCTCTTTGGAGTCACTACCTTTCGTCAATTACAATTGGCAAATACATAACTTAGGAAAAAGCTTCTATGTAAAGAGATTTGGAGACGGAACTATGAGCGCATCCAAGATTAAGGAAATGTTCAATGAAACTGACAAAAGTAACATGAATACAGTATTTGTGTACAAGTATCAAAATTCAACTAAAGAAATTGCTGACGGGTATGCATTATCATACAAAAACGATAAAATAATTCATTACGCCTATCCCTTTTATGACCTTGAAATTCCAAAAGAAAAAAATTTAGGGATGGCAATGATGATAAATGCTATTAATTTCGCAAAAACAAATGACAAGGAATTTATTTATCTTGGTTCAGTAGTCGAAAAAAAATCGCTTTATAAGCTTCAATTTAACGGATTAGAATGGTTCAATACAGATTCTAAAAACTGGGAAACTGACCTTGAAAAATTAAAACTTCTAGTCGAGTCAACTGATACTAATTAACGGCGACAGACATTGATCGTTTTTAATAAAAAGAGTATAATCCATCCATGAACCTACTCGAGTTTATAAACAAAAACGAGTCATCTAAGACTATTGGACAGGTCGAATGCATGTCGATTGAAGAAGCTACTGCTACTATTACAAATCTTATGTCTAGCATGGGAATGTCTAACCCAACTACACCAACGAATAGTTCACCTAAAGGAGTTGTAGTAAAGAAGAAAGGAAACTCTATTATAATAACGCTTAGCATGT
>JBLGEO010000023.1:0-5526 GCA_047445235.1 Candidatus Dojkabacteria bacterium
ACCCTGTCGGGAAAATAGGTAATCGCCGGAATTAAAAAGACCTTTCTAGAAATAGGGAGCTTTTTTTATATCTAAATTAGTATTTTGAAATGTTAAAACTTGAATTTGCAGGCTTAGATGAGGGAAGGTTTTATAGAATACCTAAAAGCATTGACCTATCTTCAGATATAAAAGAATTAATCGAAACCTTAACAATTAATCATGTTTATTATTATAAGAAGGAACCAACACCTTACTTAGGTGTTGTAGACAGTATTCTAGAATTAAGAACTAAGTTTGAAGAAGTAAAAGCGTTAGGAGGAAAGGTTATTGGTTTTAATTGGCATTGTGCATCCGTAGTACATATTGAAGATACAGATAACTATACGATTGCACTTAGTTTTAAATGTAGACTCCCGGGGAAAAAGTATTTTGCTAATCTAGACTTTATTCTTGGATTTTCAGAAGAGAAAAGAAATCTAGAGTATTTATCTGAAACGGAAGTTAAAGATGTGCTTGCACTTATAGAGCTTGTTTTTTGTTCCCCCGTAAGGAGAGTGACATCTTTAAGTTCCATATGGGGTAACTTCAATCCCGAAGAAACACAAGAAATTTAAGAAAATGCTTTACATTTAGTTTTTAAGAGTGTATATTCTAATCAATAGCTTTCTACGTTCAGAGAGCTTTTTTTGTATCTACTTGAAGAAAATAGCGAATACTAAGATATTCCAAATCCCCAACAGAGTAAAGTACACTACCTCTAAATGCTTGGTTTTAAGCTTTAATGGATACCCAATGGGGATAGTTAAAACTTGAATAAGTGAT
The DNA here is from genome assembly GCA_047445235.1 of Candidatus Dojkabacteria bacterium. GTDB lineage: Bacteria > Patescibacteriota > Dojkabacteria > J137 > J137 > JBDSRX01. Next base: position 805 of record JBLGEO010000023.1, read on the forward strand.
GTTATAAATAAAACCCTATTTCCTAAAAGTATTGATGTTAAGAAGACAGACAAGGAATAGCAAAGTAAGGCAACGATTGTTAAAGAAATATGGACTTTAAAATGAAAGTCTATTCTTGTAAAAGAAACAACAACTCCAATAATTCCTGCTAATGTACCGAGGAGAATAGTAACCGGAAAACCATGATTCAAATATAGATATAGACAAAACATACCTTGAATAACATTGGCTGACATTAAAACAACTTCCAATAAAATTAATGGATCTTTTCCAACTCTTACATAATCTGAAATGGATAGTATATCTATTCGTTTTCTTGTGGATACGGCAATAATCAGCATCGCAATAGGACCTGAAACGGAGTTCAAAAGGAATATAAGTTTTAGAATATTTTCCATTTATGTTTGTTAAAGCTTAACCATTCTATCAAATTTTTTTGAATTTCTAGAATATTTTAAATATGTTAGTATCTTAATAATAATTTATACCAATTTCTATATGGACAAAGCTGAAGAAACTCCAACAGTAAAGGAAACTACTGAAGTTAAGAAAACTGAAACAACACCAGAAAAAGAAGTCAGAACTGAATCTAAAACTACAAGTGAGGTTACTCCAGAAAAGAAGGGTGGAAGTAAATGGTGGTTATTTTGTTGCTGCGGTTGCTTTGCACTATTAATTTTATGCGTGGGAGTTATTGTAGGAGTAGCATTATTAGCTCCAACTGCTGTTCAACAAGTGTTAAGAAATTCAACCATGTTACCCGCAGACAGTAATCTAACAAAGATCGATCCAAATACAAGCAACGAGACTATTCAGCAGAATTCAACTAAGGTACAAGATAAGCTTAAAGCAGCAGAGACAGATCTTAATTCCAAGCCAGCCGGATCTTCTGTTACTGTTCATTTATCTCCAGAGGAATTACTATATGCACTAGCAGATAACTCATCTGCAAATACATCTGATGGAAGTATAGCTCAGTACTTACAATATGTTTCTGTAGGAATGGAAAACAATTTAATAACTGCTCAGGCAGATGTTGGAAGTATTCTAAATAGCTTAAGAAGCAATCCAAATACAAGCAACGGATTAACAAACAGTCCGATCGACTTATCCTTATTAAACGGATTGCAGGTTAGAGTAGAGTTAACAGCAACAACAGATGGAAAAGGATTAAAAATTCAATCTGTGTCTACGGGAAATGCTTTAATAGACAGTTTAATAACTACGAGTGGTTCTTTAGATTCTGCAAACTCTGAGATTAATAATGCATTTTCTGGCTTCTTTGAAGGAGCAACAGTTAGCAATATCGTTATTACTCATAATGACCTTGCGTTAACTTTGACTAAATAACTCAAATGCCTATAGAAGAGTCTTTAAAAGAAAAAATATTACCACTTAATTTTACTTTTAGGTTTAATATCCCTTTTTACGATAGAGTTTTTGAAATAAAGACTGATCGTGAGAATGAAACTCTATTTCACACTATATATGCATTCATTAGACTTGCTGTTGATGCTCAGAAAAATATATTTGAATTACATTCTTTGCCAGAGGTTTGCCACAATATCGCTCAACACATTGAATTAACCAACGAAGAAAGGGATCAGTATGACTTCGCAGGCAAGGCAATTGCACCCATAAATGCATATAATAGATTTTTAGCTATGGTAATAGTTAGGCTTAGCGGAGATAAAATAATAGAATCTTTGTAAAGTAAGTTAACTTTGACTAAATAAGGATTTAGTTGCTATAATTCAAAGCTATTAAACATAGCGTTAATTTATTTATGAAAGGGATTTAGAGATTTCTTATTACTAAGAAAAACTTAAACTTTAAATCAGATACAAAAATATGAAAAAGAAATCAACATTAAAAGCAGCTGCAAAAGCAGAAATGCAAAAAAAGGTAGAAGAGATGCTAAAAGACATCCAAATGCCTAAATCTTTCAACAAAGGAGACATCGTAGAGGGAACTGTAATGACCGTATCCGACGGAGAGGTTATTGTAGACCTAGGCGGTAGAGCAGAAGGTATTGTTTCTGGTAGACATCTAAAGCTTAACGGCAAAAGATCTACTAAGAAAGTTGGAGACAAAGTTTTAGTTTTCGTTCTAAGTCCAGAAAATGAAGAAGGACAAATTCAATTATCAATTGGAAGAACAGGAACAGAGCTAAGATGGCACGAACTTGAACAAGCTAAGGCTAACCAAGTTGTTCTAAATGTAAAAGTTATTGAGGCAAATACTGGAGGAGTTATTGTTGAAATTAATGAAGGACTAAGAGGATTTGTTCCAAGTTCTCAATTAAAAAACAACAGAATTTACTCTAACGATTCTTATGCTGGAAAGGGTGATGCTGTTAAAGCACTTCAATCGAAACTAGCTGAAATGATAGGAGAAGAATTGCAGGTTAAGGTAATGGAGATTAATAAGGAAAAGAATAAAGTTATTCTTTCCGAGAAATCTGTTTACTCTGAGACTGATCTTAAACAAAGAAATGAAACACTTAATGCACTTAAAGTTGGAGATGTTCTTAAAGGAGAAGTTACAGGAATTGCACCATTCGGTCTATTCGTTAACGCACAAGGACTTGAAGGACTTGTTCACCTTTCAGAAATTTCTTGGGATAAAGTTACAAACCCAAGTGACTTCTTTAAAGTTGGAGACATTGTTGATGTTCAAGTATTAGGTTTACAAGATGCTGGGAAGAGAGTTGCGTACTCAATAAAGAGAATGCAATCTGACCCATGGAAGAATATTGTAAAGAAGTACAAAGTAGGACAAGTTGTAGACGGAGTTGTTAAATCTGTTGCAGACTATGGAGTATTTGTAAAAATTGAAGATGGATTGAATGGATTAGTACATATTTCAGAATTATCAAATAAACTTGTAAAGCATCCATCTCAAGTTGTAAAAGTTGGAGATCAGATCAAAGTTATGATTATCTCAATCTCTAACGAGGATAGACATTTAGGCTTATCTTTAAAAAGAGTAACAGCAGCTGGAGAAAAGGGAGAAGAGAAAGTTGATACTACAACATCTACAAGTGCTGTAGATTCTTCTAGAGAAATGGATGAATTAAACAAACTTTTAGGTAACGCAGAAGAGACTAAGTAAGCAGAGCTTGCTACTTAGTAAGTTATTCGATTTACTAGCCGTGCAAATCGGCTAGTAAATAAATTAAACCACCAAACTGGTGGTTTTTTAAGGGGTCTTTAAATATTATTAAATACTTTATGAATACTATCGCGTTAGAACAAAATGTAGAAGATACTCTTCAGCTAATTGATACTGCTTTAGCACACAGGGTAAGAACATTTTTAGCGAATGCAAGTAGTGCTGATGCTACTAACTTGGAAATAGTCATTAGTGAGTATAAAAGAATAGCACAGGATGCTGCAACGGATATGAATACTGCGGATGTAGTATTAGGAATTATAAAACCTGCATATCTAGAGATGAAAGAGAGAATGCAAGGTGAAGCATAATTGTAGTTTGTAGTAAAAAGCTTTGCTTATTAATGGCTGAATTTACGTGATTAGTTAATGAAAGAGAAAGGTGTGTTACACCTTATTAATCAAGTTGCTAAGAAATGAGAAACGGCAGCTTATTCAGCTGCCGTTTGGATTAAGAAACTAGTCCTTAATCCATGGATTCGGGGACAGAGTGTTTGGCTCTTCCTCTTCACGCAATTTTTTCATCGTGATTCCTTTCTGTACTAAGGCTATGCCATAATAACAAATTATAAATATCTTAAATATTTATTATCTAATATTAATGGCTAACCGAGTGTATGCAATATTACAAAACCTCCTTTCTTCGAACTTCTCGGGTTGCCATGCGCTAATTTACGCGGATAAAGTTGATTCCATCGTTCGAGCTATAAAGCCCAGTAGTAGTAGTATATATCTTACCTGAAAAAACATACGTTGTTACCTTGCGGTAAGATGTAGTTTCTCGGGTTGTGGTTTCAACTACTTCATAGGTGATTGTATCCTTGTCGAAGCTGATCTTTTGGGTCGCATTGTCGAGATTCATTACAGGAACTATGATTTCCTTATTGAAATTGACAACTGCATCTCCTTGGGCTGTCAGGGAGATTGAGTACGCACTCCCGTTGAGCTTCCCTGAGAAAACTTCAACAATTTGCAATGGGACTGTCCCTTTTGAAAGGGAAAAATTCATCTCCATCGGAGTTTTGCCTATCCAGATATCGGGCTTGTTTGCATCCCCGTACACAATCGTTGCAGTAGCAACAATATTAGGATTATTAGGTGATGGTTGAGTATCATCAGCACTTACAACACCGAAAATACTGAACGTTAACAAAACTGCGATAGCGGCTAATCTGTTCATGTTCTTATTCCTTCTTAGTCAACTGATTTGGTTTGAATTGGGGTTTTGTGTGACTAACATCGCCCTTGATTAAACCACAGAATGGTCTAGTCGGGGACGATGTTAGTTTTGCATACACTCAGTTTTTAAAGATCTTCAGATTGCTCTGAATTTAGTGAATAGACTTGCGCCATATTCTCTAATTAGTAAATACTTAAATATTCAATAATTAGCTAATATTGTTCTATATTATAGTGATACCTAGTGTACATATACTTTTTAATGGCTAACCGAGTGTATGCAATTTCTATTTTCTGTTTATTTATACTCGGTGCCATTTGGGAGGTTTAGTAAAAGCTGGTAAATCAGTATCTATAACCTTAGAAGGTG